>CADEEN010000011.1 GCA_902826345.1 uncultured Burkholderiales bacterium
GTCACTTCCTCGGGCCGCTCATCGACCAGCAGCACGATCAGGTGCACCTCGGGGTGGTTGGCGACGAGCGCATGCGCGAGCTGCTGCATCATCACCGTCTTGCCGGTCTTCGGCTGCGCGACGAGCAACGCACGCTGGCCTTTGCCGATGGGGGCCACCAAGTCGATGATGCGGCTGGTGATGTTCTCTTCGGCCTTCAGGCCATCACGCTCCAGCTTGAACTGCTCTTTCGGGAAGAGCGGCGTCAAGTTCTCGAACATGATCTTGTTCTTGTTCTCCTCGGGCGTGACGCCGTTGACGCGATCGACCTTGACCAGCGCGAAGTAGCGCTCGCCGTCTTTGGGCACGCGCACTTCGCCTTCGATCATGTCGCCGGTGTGCAGGTTGAAGCGCCGCACCTGGCTCGGTGACAAATAGATGTCGTCGGTCGAGGCCATGTAGCTGGCCTCGATCGAGCGCAGGAAGCCGAAGCCGTCGGGCAGGACTTCGAGCACACCATCGCCGAAGACCTGTTCGCCGGCCTTGGCGCGCTTTTTCATGATCGCGAACATCAGCTCCTGCTTGCGCAGGCGAGCGACGTTTTCGATTTCCAGCTCTTCGCCCATTTTGATGAGCGCCGAGACGTGCAAGGCTTTGAGTTCGGAAAGATGCATGGGAAGGATGAACCCTCGATGCGACGGAGCGCTCAGGCCTTGCGCTGCCGCCTGGAACCGGTCCCTGGGGATGCTCTGGCCCTGCGGTGTGCGGACACGGCGCACCACGGTGCGCAAATGCCGAAACTTCAGGGGAGGGGCCGGAACCGCGGCTCGGGTGCCTCAGCGATGAGGCGGTCGTCGATTGCCGCGGTGGCTTGTCTGCGGCCGGGCTGTTGACCCGGCGATGCGCAGATTATAGGTGAGAGTCGAGAAAAGCCGTGAACTTGGCCTTCGGATGCGAGCCGACGAGCGTGCCGGCCAATTGGCCATCCTTGAACAGCATCAACGTCGGGATGCCGCGGATGCCGAACTTGCCCGGCACTTCCTGGTTCTCGTCGACGTTCATCTTCGCGATCTGCAGCTTGTCGCCGTACTGCGTGGAGAGCTCGTCCAAGATCGGTGCGATGGCCTTGCACGGCCCGCACCACTCGGCCCAGTAGTCCACCAGCACCGGCTTGCCGGACTTCAGGACGTCGGCTTCGAAGCTGGCGTCGGTCACATGCTTGATCAGGTCGCTGCTCATGGTGGCTGTTCCTCGTGGCGCCCGCGCAAGGGAGCACAGGCACAATGATTCTGACACAAGCCCCCTGCGCTCACGCTCTGCAAGGTTGCCTCGTTCTCAATGATCTCCATAGCCCGGCAGCGCCTCGAATGCGGGCCCATCGACGGCGCTTTCTGGCCGCATGTCGCGGGCGTCGTCGCCGGCTGGCTGGCTTCGGTGCAGGCCGCGCCGCGCGACGCCGTCGTGCTCGTGCCGCACAGCGCACTGCTGGCGCCGGCGCGTGCGGCGTTCGCGGCGCGCGGCGGCTGGCAGCCGCGCGTCGAAACGGCGATGACGCTGGCCGAGTCGCTGGCACCGCCGACGCCGGCCGTACCCGGTTTGCCGAGTGGCGACCGCGCAACCGATCGCCTCGTCGCCGCGGCGCTGCTGCGGCGGCAGGCGTTCGGCGCGGCGTGGGCCGAGCGCGATCCGCGGGCTTTTCGCGCTGCGGTCGAGGCCGTCGTCGCCACGGCCGATGCAGTGCTTCAGGCCAGCGCGTTGCATCGTGCCGACGAGCGCGAGGCGTGGTGGCAGGCATTGCGTCTGGCCTTGCCCGCGATCACCGGCCCCGGCGGTAGCGAGCGTCTGCTGGCGCGCATGGCCGTCGAATGGGCGGCGTCGGCAGGCGCGCCGCTGACCGATCGCTTGTCGTCGCTGCCGGTGTCAGCGTGGGTGGTGCTCTGCGCCGATGGCACGCCGGGTGTGCCGTTGAGCCAAGCGCCAGCGCTGCACCTGCTGGCCGACAGCGACGCCGACCGGCCGTTCGACGGCGCCGCGCGCTTGACCGCACCGCAGCGTGTGCGCGCAGCGGGCCTCGAAGAGGAAGCCGGTGCGGCGACGCTGGCGGTGCTCGAGGCCTTGGACGGCGGCGCGGCGAAGATCGCGCTGGTTGCGCAGGACCGCCTCATCGTGCGCCGCATCCGTGCGCTGCTCGAGCGCGCCGGCGTGGTCTGCGACGACGAGACCGGCTGGACCTTGTCCACCACGCGCGCCGCGGCGCATGCGATGGCCTGGCTGCGGGCAGCGACGCCGCACGCCGGCCGCGACGCCTGGATCGAAGCGCTGCGCGCCGAGGGGCAGAACGAGTTCGCCGTCGGCACACTCGAAAACGCGTGGCGGCGCGAGCGCGAGCCCGATGCGTCCGCGCTCGCGCCGCTGGTCGATCTGCAACGACGCATCGCTGACTGGCAGCCCGATACCGCGCGCACGCTCGGCGATTGGCTGCTCTCGTGGCGCGATGCTGCGGCCGGCCTGGTGAGCTTGCTGAGCGCCGATGCCGCCGGCCGCCAGGTGCTCGTGGTTCTGCATTGGCTCGGCGCGCCGACGGCGGCGTGGCAAAGCGCCGCGCAGGCGACGCGGCTCGACCTGGCGGGCTTCACCGCCTGGGTCGACGACACGCTCGAAGCCAGCCACTGGCGCCCGTCGCAGGGCGCAGCGGCGCGCGTGGCCATCGTGCCGCTGGCGCGCGCGGCGCTGCGGCCGTGGGGTGCCGTCGTCTTCCCCGGCTGCGATGCGCAGCATCTGGGCGGCGCCGCGGTAGCGCCGGGTCTGTTGCCCGCGGTGGTGGCGCGCGAGTTCGTCATCGCCGACGCCGCGCAGCGGCGCTCGCAAGAGACGCAGTCGTTCGCCCAACTGCTGCGCTCGCCGCGTCTGACCCTGCTGCGTCGCACGCACGACGGCAGCGAGCCGCTCGCGCCGAGCGCACTGGTCGAGCGCGCGATGCTGGCGCGGCAGCGCCTGGGCGCAGAGATCGACGACGAGCGCGACGCGAGGCTACCGCGGCGGCGTGTGGACCGCCAGCCGATCGGCTGCCCCGCGCCGACGATGGCGCGCGCGATGCCCCAGCGCTTGTCGGCCACCACCGTGCAGGCGCTGCGCGACTGTCCGTACCGCTTCTTCGCCAAAGTGGCACTCGGTTTGTCCGAAGGCAACGAACTCGACGCTGCGCTCGACAACAGCGACTACGGGCGCTGGGTGCATGGGCTGCTCTTGCGCTTTCACAACGAACGCAGCGGTGCCGATGATCTGGCCGAGTTGATCCGCGCTGCCGACGTTGAACAAGGCGCACTGCAACTCGACGGCGCATCGCTGCTGCCGTTTCGCGTTGCCTTCAGCAGCTTCGCCGGCCATTACCTCTCCTGGCTGCAAGCGCACGAAGCCGAGGGCTGGCGATTCGCCGGCGGCGAGATCGATCGCCGCTGCGCGCCGCCCGATCTCGATGGCGTCGTGCTCGACGGCCGGCTCGACCGCATCGACACGCACGACGACGGCGCGGCGATGCTGATCGACTACAAGACCGGCAACCGCGACAAGGTGAGGAAGCGCGTGGCCGAGCCGCTCGAAGACACGCAGCTCGCGTTCTACGCAGCGCTGCTGACGGACGAGGGCCACGAAGCGCCGCCGCGCGCGATCTACCTGTCGCTGGCCGAGCGCGAAATGCCGAAACCCTTCGAGCACGACGACGTCGCGCTCAGCGCCGCGCTGTTGATCGATGGCCTGTCGTCCGATCTCGCGGCATTGCGCAGCGGCGAGGGCACGCCGGCGCTGGGAGAAGGCGAGGTCTGCGACACCTGCGAGATGCGCGGCTTGTGCCGGCGTGATCATTGGAGCGCAGACTGAACGTTCCCTCCTACCACCTCGACGGCCGCGCCGCATCGCGCGAAGCGTTCTACGCCGTGGCCTGCGAGCCGCGCCGTCATGTCGCCGTCGAGGCCTGCGCCGGCGCCGGCAAGACATGGATGCTCATCGCGCGCATCGTGCGTGCGCTGCTCGACGGCGCCGAGCCGCAGGAGATCCTGGCCATCACCTTCACGCGCAAGGCAGCCGGCGAGATGCGCACGCGCCTGTCGTCGTGGTTGCGCGAATGCTCGGCATTGACCGCGACGCAAGCCGCGGCGCGCCTGATGCAGTTCGGCCTCGACGAGTCCGAGGCGCGACGGCGCAGCGCCGATCTGATCGGCCTGCACGAACGCGTGCTTGCCGGCGGCCGCAGCGTCGAGGTGCGGACGATGCACGCCTGGTACGCGCAGCTGCTGGCCGCGGCGCCCTTCGAGCTGCTGGTCGAGTTGGGGTTGTCGCCGGGGTTGACCCCGGTCGAAGACACCGACGATCTGAAGCCGGCGTTGATGCGCCGCTTCCAATCGGCCGTGCAGGCCGATGCGGCGCTGCTCGACGACTATCGACGGCTCGTGCTGCGCCACGGCCGCTACCCACTCGGTCAATGGCTCGAGGCCGCGCGGCGGCATCGCACCGAAATCGAACTCGCGGCGCGCGCCGGCGTGCTCGAGGCCGGTGTGCCCACCGCGTCGCACCCCGTTGCGGCATCGCGCGTGCGCGAGCCGGCGTTCGTGGCGATGGCACGCTCGCTGGCGCGGCAACTCGGCCAGCGCGGGGGCTTGGCGCAAGCCGCTGCCGACGGCGTGATCGAGGCGCTGTCGCTCTCCAACGACCAGCAAGCGTACGAACATCTGCGCGCCGCACTCTTAACCAAGGCCGGCACGCCGCGCAGGAAACTCGGCGATCTGCCTGAGCAGGCCGCGCTGTGCGCAGCACTCGATCAGGTGCGCGAGCAGATCGTGCAGCAGGACGCGCACGAAGACCACATGGCGATGTCGCGCCTGTCGCGCTGCCTGTTCGGCGAGTACGCGCGTCTCAAGCAGCGCCTGGGCGTGGTCGACATGAGCGACCTCGAGCGCGTGGCGCTGGCGCTGCTGTCCGAGCACACGCTGTCGGGCTGGGTGCAGCAGCGTCTCGATGCGCGCGTGCGCCACTTGCTGATCGACGAGTTCCAGGACACGAGCCCGCTGCAATGGCAAGCGCTGCAATCGTGGCTGGCCGCATACGCCGGCGCCGGCGGTGGCAGCGACGCGCCGCGGGTCTTCATCGTCGGCGATCCGAAGCAGAGCATCTATCGCTTTCGCCGCGCCGAGCCGCGTGTCTTCCAAGCCGCGCAGGACTTCATCGTCCAAGCGCTGGACGGCACCGTGGCCGCGTGCGATCACACGCGGCGCTGCGCACCGGGCGTGGTCGCGGTCATCAACGACGTGTTCGGCGCCTGGAGCGGCGACGATGGCCTGCCGCAGTGGCGCGATCACACGACCGAGCTGACGCACGACGTCGATGCGCCCGCGCTGCAACGCTTGCCGAGCGCCGAGCGGCCGCCCAAGGCCGCGCATCAACGCGCGGCGGCGCGCGTCTGGCGTCCGTCGCTGACGATGCCGCGAATCGAAGCCAAGGCCGTGCTGCGCGAAGCCGAAGCGGCCGAGGTGGCGCACGCCATCGACCACCTCGTCCGCCTGCAAGGCGTGCCGGCCGAGGACATCCTCGTGCTGGCGCGCAAGCGCGCCGTGCTGCGGCTGGCCGCCGACGCCCTGGCCCTGCATCGCGTGCCGCATGTCGCGCCCGAGGAGTTGCTGCTGTCGCAACTGCCTGAGGTGCAGGACCTGCTGGCCTTGCTCGATGTGTTGGCATCGCCGACGCAGTCGCTGTCGCTGGCGCGGGCTTTGAAGAGTCCGCTGTTCGGCGTCAGCGATGCCGAGTTGCTCGAACTGTCGTTGCGCGCGCGCGCGGGCGCTGGTTGGTGGCGCGGCTTGCTGGCTTGCCGAGATGAGAGCAGCGACAGCGGCGCCGCCCTGCGCCGCGCGGCCACGCTGTGCGCAGCCTGGGCGAGTGCCGCGCCGACGCTGCCGCCGCACGACCTGCTCGACCGCATCGTGCACGAAGGCGATCTGCTGCCGCGTCTGGCGGCCGCGGTGCCGCCCGAGCATTGCGCGCGCGCGCTCGATGCCGTGCGCGCGCTGCTGGCCAGCGCGCTCGAGCTCGACGGCGGGCGCTATGCGTCGCCTTACGGCTTCGTGCGCGCGCTGCGTTCACGCAAGGTCATGGCGCCGGCGTCTCAACAAGACGGCGCCGTGCGGCTGTTGACGATTCATGGCGCCAAGGGCCTCGAAGCGCGCGTCGTCTTCCTGATGGACGCGCAGGCCGAGCCGCCGCAGGTCGAGACGGCGACGCTGCTCGTCGATTGGCCGGTCGATGCGGCGGCGCCGAGCCAGGTGGCCTTTGTCGCTTCGCATGCGCGCTGCCCTCCGTCGTTGCGCGCGCTGCTGGCCACAGAGATGGCGGCGCGCGCGCGCGAAGAGGCCAACGCGCTGTACGTGGCGCTGACGCGCGCGCAAGCGCAGGTCTTCGTCAGCCGCACGCCGCCGCGCAGCGACAAGGAGATCACGCCGTCGTGGTGGACGCGGCTCGAAGCGCTGGCCGCGCCGTGGCGGGAGTCACAGGGCGCGCCGCCGATCGAAGGCGATGATCGCCACGCCGAGGTGGTGTCGCTGCCGCTGCAGCGCCGTGCGAGCGCGGTCGTGACGACGACGCCGCCCGACGACGCGGTCGCCGCTGCGCTCGGCCAGGCGGTGCACCGCACGCTGGAGTGGGCTTCGCGCGACGCTGCATCCGATCTGGCCGTGTTGTCGCACGCTGCGGCGTCGGCGTTCGGTGTGGCCGATGCTCAGCTCGTGCAGACGATCGCGCAGCGCGTGCTGGCGAGCCCTGCATGCAGGCGCTTCTTCGATCCGCGATCGATCGCCTGGGCCGGCAGCGAGGTGGCCGTCGCCTCGGCCGACGGCCAGCCGCGGCGCATCGACCGTCTGGTGCTGCTGACCGCACCCGAGCGCTGCTGGTGGGTGCTCGACTACAAACTCGCCGGCGCGCCGCAGGACGACCCTGAGCTGCTCGCACAACTGGCCGCCTACCGCCACGCCGTGGCCGCGCTGGCGCCCGGCGAGGTGGTGCGTGCGGCCTTCATCACGGCTGCGGGCGAGCTGATCGAGCCGGCCGACTGACCTTCGCACCAAAGAAGCGGCGAGAAGGCAGCGCTCTTCGTCGCATCCACTGCGCCCGGCGTACGCTCCAATGTCAAGCCTATGGGTCCTCCTTTTGACCCCTCCACCGCCGCGACGCGACGCTTCGGCCGCTTCGAGCTGCGGGCCTTGCTCGGTCGCAGCGCGTCGTGCATGGCCTGGCGTGCGCACGATCCGCGCAGCGCGCAAGAACTCGTCCTTGTGTTGCCGCGGCAGCAGCCGACGAGTGCGGCTGAATTGGTCGGGGTGCTCGATGAGGCGCGTCGCGCCGCGCGCCTGCAGCATCCGCATCTGGCGCATGCCGTCGAGGTCGGCGAGCAGGAGCGCTGGCCGTTCATCGCCTACGACGCTGCCGGTCCGACGCTGGCCGAACGCAAGCCGCTGCCCAACGGCGAAGCGGTCTTCGCGGCGCGCTGCGTCGCCCAATGCGCCGCCGCGCTGGCCTTTGCCCACGACGGCGGGCATGCGCACAACGACCTCGAGCCCTGGCTCGTCAGCATCAGCGACAGCGGCGCAGCGCGCCTGATGGGCCTGGGCCTGCTGCCGCCGCCGCTGCCGCCGGTCGGCGCCGGCGAGTCGGCCGAGCAGCGAGTGCGCCGCGCCGTGCGCGAAGCCGCCGAGAGCGACGTGCTCGCGCTGGCGCTGGTGCTGCACGGTCTGCTGGCCAATGCGCCCGCGCTCGGCGCGCCCGACATCGTAGCGGCGCGGCTGCGCCTGGCGCCGCTCGGCCGCGAAGCGATCCGCTTGCCCTGGGACGTGCCGCGGCCGATTCCCGACGTGCTGCGCGCCATCGCCAACCGCGCCACCGACCGCCAGTTGCGTCAGCGCTTTCGCAATGCGCGCACCTTGGCGCGTGCGCTCGAAGGCTGGCTCGAACAAGAGTCGCAACAGGACAGCGATGCCCATGCGCAACTGATCGAGCGCGTGCGCCAGCTCGGCGTGCTGCCGGCGCTGCCCGGCGTCGCGGCGCGCGTTGCGCGGCTGGCGTTGATGGAGCGCCAGCACACCGAAGCGCTGGCCGAGATCGTGATGCGCGACGCGGCACTGACGATCGAGTTGCTGCGCGCCGTCAACAGCGCGCAGGTGCGCGGCACGCAGGTTTCGGGCAACGGCCCGGTGCTGACGGTGCGGCGCGCCATCGCCATGATCGGCCTCGAAGGCGTGCGCCGTCAGGCGCTGGCGATGCGCGAATGGCCGGGGCCGCTCGACGCCTCCGGCGCGGCCGAGTTGCAGGTCACGCTGGCCGCGGCCCAACGCGCGGCGCGCCTGGCGCAGGCCCTGCGGCCCGCCGGCTATGACGCCGAGATGGCGGCGCTCGTGGCGCTGCTGCAAAACCTCGGCCGCCTCGTGCTGCAGTACCACCATCCCGAAGACATGCGCCACGTGCGGCGGTTGATGCAAGCGTCGGCCGAGGATGGGCAGCCCGGCATGAGCGAACAAGCGGCAGGCTTTGCCGTGCTCGGCGCCGACATCGACGGCATGGCCCAGGCGGTGGCGCGCTGGATGGGTTTGGGCGGCGCCGATGACGCGGTGCTGCTGCTGATGCGCCGCTTGCCGCTGGACAAGCCGGTGCGCGCCACCGAGAGCGACGACGAGGTGCTGCGCGCGTTGGCCAGTGCAGCCAACGAAACGATCGATGTGCTGGCCTTGCCGAGCGCACGGCAGGCCGCGGCGATCGAGCGCGTGGCCAAACGCTACGCGCGCGTGCTCGATGTCAACGCGCGCGACCTGACGGCGGCATTGCAGGCCAGCGCCGCGTCGACGTCGTCGGCGCCGGCCGCGCAGGCAGCGTGGTGAGACGCCGACGCCTTCAGTGAACGGCTGCGGGCAGGCCGTAGCGCTGCAGCGAGGAGGCGTGCTTGTGCAGGAAGTCGGCGTGAAACCAGACCGCGTTCAACGCGCGCTTGGCGCCGTGCAGCGGCGCCAGGCCCCAGCGGTGGTTCAGCAGTCCGTGCCGGCGCAGGATCAGCGTGAAGCCGCTGTAGCCGCGCTGGTCCATCACCGCCATCAACGCCAGCATCGACGCATCGCGCTCGGCGCGCGCAGCTGACGGCACCTCGGTCAACAGCACAGGGCGGTCACGCGCGATCGTCTGCGACAGGTTGGCGATGACGTGGAACTCGTCGTCGTCGCCGCCGATCTTGATCAGCGCCGGGTGCTCCTGTTCGAGCACGTCGTCGGTCAGGCCCTCGTGCTCGACGACGATGTTGGCGATGCCGTTGGCGGCGATGTCGCGTTCGACATGCGCCGTGTTGCTCGGGTTGGCATCGAAGCACAGCACCTTGCCGCGGTGGCCGACCAGGCGCGACGCCACCAGCGCGAAGCTGCCGCGATGGGCGCTCACGTCGACCACGGTGTCGCCGGGCTCGAGCAGGTCGAGCATGAAGAGCTGGTTGTGCAGATCGATCCAGCGGCCGAGGAAATACGTCGAGCGATCCGACCAGTGCGACAGGTCCAGGCTCATCTCGAAGCCGTGCAGCTTGCCGCGCACGGTGCGGCTCGGCGCCGCAGCCCAGAACCATTCGCGTTGCTGCTCGTTGCCCACGGCCCAACGGTAAAGGTAACCCCAGCCCGGCAGCTCGCGCAGGATGTAGGGCCGCGCCAAGCCGATGATCAGCTCCTGCATCGACTCGACGACGCGCGTGCGCAGATCGGTTGGCGGCGGTTGAAGATCAGAGCGATGCATGTGCGCGAATGTGCTGCGGACGGGCCGCGTGGCCCATCCCCAAGACGAAGTCGGGGTGACGAGCCTTTACCCCGGCACTGGTTGCAACGCTAAGGGCTGCTTGGTTCCCCACCTGACCCGGTTGGGCGTACTTCCATGCGGGAAGGCCCGTCGCGGCGGATTGTAGTGGGCAGGCCATGGGTCTGCTGCCCATCATTTCTGCTCAGCGCAACTGCAACGCCTCGTCGCCGAAGCGCAGCGACAGCGGTTCGATCAGCAACTGCTTCGGCCCGGCGTCGACGCGGCCGGCGACCCAGGCCTCGATGCCCTGCGCGCGCGCGACATCGACACAGCGCTGCGCGTCGCCGGCGGCGACGAAGAGCGCGAAACCTGCGCCCATGTTGAAGGTCGAATACGCTTCTTGCGCGTCATGGCCGGCGTGCTCGGCGATGAAGGCCAGCACCGGCGGCACCGGCGGCACGTGCGTGATGCGGTAGGTCAGCGCCTTCGGATGCCGCAGCAGCTTGCGCCAGCCGTGGCCGGTGATGTTGGCGCTGTAGTGCGGCGCGATGCCGGCCTGCCACAGCGCTTCGGTCACCGGCGAATACAGCGTCGTCGGCGCCAGCAGCACATCGCCGAAGCGTGTGCCGCGCTCGTCGATCGGCGTCAGCCAGCCTTGCGGCAGGCGCTCGGCGAGCTTGCGCGCCAGGCTCACGCCATTGGCGTGGATGCCCGACGAGCCGAGCATGACGATCGCATCGCCCGCTGCCAGCGCATCGCCGACCGACAGGCGCTGCTTCGGGTTGACGATGCCGGTGCAACTGGCGGCCAGGTCGATGCGCCCGGCCTCGACGATGCCGGCCAGCGCCGGCGTCTCGCCGCCGCCCCAGGCCACGCCGCAGATCTCGCAGGCGCGCTTCCAACCTTCGACGAGTGCCGTCGATCGCGCTGCATCGCCGAACCAGTCGCTGCCGCCGGCGGCCCAGTAGGCCTGCACGACGAGCGGCGTCGCGCCGACGGTGATGAGGTCGTTGACCGCCATCGCGATCGTGTCCTGCGCGATGCTCGCGTAGTGGCTCGTGCCGGTCAGGCGTGCCATCTCGTCGGCCACCAACGCCTTGCTGCCCAGGCACTCGACGATGCTCGCCAGGTAGAACGGCCCGACATCGACGACGTACGCCGACTCGCCGCGCGAGGCCTGCACTTCGCTGAATCCGTGCCGCGCGAGTTGCGTTGCGGTCGACGCGGCAGCGCGCTGCGCGGCGACTTTGAGCGGGTCGATCTTGTCGTAGTCGACGCCGGCTTGTTCGTAGGTCAACGGGGTCATGGCGGCGAATTATCCGGCCTCTAGAATGAGTTCATGTCTTACGTGGTGCTCGCGCGCAAATACCGCCCACGGCGCTTCTCGGAGATGGTCGGCCAGGGCGCCGTGGTGACCGCGCTGACGCATGCGCTCGAACAGAACCGCCTGCATCACGCCTACCTGTTCACCGGCACGCGCGGCATCGGCAAGACGACGGTATCGCGCATCCTCGCCAAGAGCCTGAACTGCACGGGCGCCGATGGCCAGGGCGGCATCACGGCGTCGCCGTGCGGCACATGCACCGCCTGCACCGAGATCGACGCCGACCGCTATATCGACTACATCGAACTCGACGCGGCGAGCAACCGCGGCATCGACGAAATCCGCGACCTGTTGGAACGCGCGGCCTACAAGCCGAGCGTCGGCCGCTTCAAGATCTTCATGATCGACGAAGCGCATCAGCTGACCAAGGATTCGTTCAACGCGCTGTTGAAGACGCTCGAAGAGCCGCCCGAGTACCTGAAGTTCGTGCTGGCCACGACCGACCCGGAGAAGATGCTGCCGACCGTGCTCTCGCGCTGCCTGCAGTTCAACCTGCGGCCGATGGCGCCCGACACGGTGGCCGAACATCTGCTGCACGTGCTGGGTGCTGAAGGCGTGGCGCACGACGACATCTCCATCCGGCTGCTGGCGCGCGCTGCGCGCGGCTCGATGCGCGATGCGCTCTCGCTCGCCGATCAGGCCATTGCCTACGCCGGCGGCTCGCTCAACGCCGACGCGGTGCGCGCGATGCTCGGCAGCGTCGACCGCAGCCACGCCGAGCGCTTCGTGCGCGCGCTCGCGGTGCGCGACGGGCGCGGCGTGCTGGCGGGCGTCGATGCGCTGCGCGAGCACGGCCTGTCGGCAGCCGGTGCGCTCGAAGAGTTGACCACGCTGCTGCAGCAGATGGCGATCGAGCAGGCGGTGCCCGGTGTGCTGGCCGAGACCGACCCCGACACGCCGCTGACGCGCGAGTTGTCGGCGCTGTTGCCGGCCGACGAGACGCAACTGCTGTACAGCTTTGCGCTGCACGGCCGGCAGGAGCTGACACTGGCGCCGGATGCGTATGCGGGCTTGTCGATGGTGTTGCTGCGCCTGCTGGCCTTTGCGCCGGCCGCCGCGCCCGCGGGCGGTGCAGCACTGAAGACATCGCCGCCCGTGGCGGCCGCGCCAGCACCCAGGCCGGTGCCGGCGAGTGCTGCGCTGGCCAAGCCGACGCCCCGCGCGACCTACGCGCCGCAGGCGCCGGCGCCGTCGATGTCGGTGCGTGAAGCACATCCGCCGAGCTGGCTCGATGAAGCACCGATGGACGACAGCGTTGAAGAAGCGCCACGCGCTGCCAAGCCGGCGGCCGTGCCGCTCGAGCTCACGCCGCTCGGCGAGCGCTGGCTCACGCACGTCGCGCTGCTCAACCAGCGGCAATCGATCAGCGCGCTCGTGCGCGAACTGGCGATGCAAGCCCAACTGATCGAGCAGCGCGACGGCGCACAGCCGCTGTGGCGGTTGCGCGTCGAGCGCGAGTCGCTGCGCGCCGCAGTGCATGTCGAGAAGCTGCGCGCTGCGCTCGCCGACGCGCTCGGCATCGCGCCGCTGCAACTCGAGGTCGAGGCCGGCGTGGTCAGCGACAGCCCGGCCAAACGCGAGGCCGCCGAGCGCGAGCGCCGCCAGCGCGAAGCCGAAGCCATCATTCACAACGATCCGCTGGTCAAAGAGATGCTGGCTCAATTTTCTTCGGCGCGCATCGTGCCGGGATCGATCAAACCCAGGAGTGCCACACCATGATGAAGCAACAGCTCGCTGGCCTGATGAAGCAGGCGCAGCAGATGCAGGACAACATGAAGCGCGCGCAGGACGAGCTGGCGCAGATGGAAGTCGAAGGCGTTTCCGGCGCCGGCCTGGTCAAGGTCGTCATGACCTGCAAGCACGACGTCAAGCGCATCACCATCGACCCGAGCCTGCTGGCCGACGACAAGGACATGCTCGAAGACCTCGTCGCCGCGGCCTTCAACGACGGCGTGCGTCGTGCGGAAGAAGTCAGTCAGGAAAAGATGGGCAAGCTGACCGCGGGCATGCCGTTGCCCCCGGGAATGAAGTTCCCGTTCTGATGGTCCACCCCCGAGCGGCTGCGCCGCTCCCCCTCAAAGGGGGCACCGCCTGCGGTCCGGCAAAGCCGGATCCGCGGCGGTCGCTTGTAAATGCAAGCGCTCTGACGTGAGTTCCGAGCCGTCGCTTTCTGCATTGATCGAAGCGCTGCGCCGTTTGCCGGGCGTCGGCATCAAGTCGGCGCAGCGCATGGCGTTCCATCTGCTGCAGCACGACCGCGACGGGGCGTTGCGGCTCGCCGGCGCACTCAGCGGCGCCGTCGCCCACGTGCACCACTGCGAGCGCTGCCACACCTTCAGCGAGCAGGCGCTATGCAGCATTTGCGCCGATGCGCAGCGCGATGCGACGAAGCTCGCCGTCGTCGAAACGCCGGCTGATCAGGCGGCATTGGAGCGCACCGGCAGCTACCGCGGCTGCTACTTCGTTTTGATGGGTCGCCTGTCGCCGATCGACGGTGTCGGCGTGCGCGACATCGGTGTGGCCGAGTTGCTCGAACGCGCGGCCGACGCGGCCGTGCAGGAGGTGATACTTGCGCTCGGTTTCTCCGCCGAAGGCGAGGCCACCGCGCATGCGTTGGCGCAAGCCCTGCGCGCGCGCGGCAAGACGGTGACACGCCTGGCGCGCGGCGTGCCGGTGGGCAGCGAGCTCGAGTACGTGGACCTGTCGACGATCGCCCACGCGATGAGCGATCGTCGCTGAGGCTTCTACTGACGCGTCAGCTCCCTGGCGGCCACGTGTAGACCGTGCCGTACTTGATGACCCTGAACTTCGACATGTCGATCTTGTCGCGCAGTTCGTAGGTGCCGAGCACGCCGGAGTCCCAGTAGGCACGGGCAGCGGGCGAGTTGTCGGCATACATCGACAGCGCGCCCGAGTAGTCGCCGACATAAGCGCCGTACTGCTGCAGCGCGCGCATGATCGTCACGCCGGCCGGCGACAGGCCGAGCTTGGTGACGTCAATGCTCGGGTCGAACTGGATGCGTCCACCACAGGGGATGCCGTAGGTGGCCCCGTCGCTGCTGTTGGTGCTGGCCGGCGGTGTGAAGCGGTTGCGCCGCAACGCCGGGTAGGCGAAGACCAGCGCGTGGTCGATGCGGCCGGCGCGGATCTCGTCGGCGCGGATCAGGCCGGCCACCAGCGGGAAGCCGCACGCCCGCGGGCCGTGCGCGGCCCACCACGGGTTGGCCGAGGTCGCCGGTGGGCGCACGCCGCTGCCGGTGAGATCGCTGGTCGCGCACAGCTGGGCGAACCAGGCGCCGGCGCGCGTGCCGTTGAAGTTCATGGCCCAACAGCCGTACTCCCTGGTGCGATCGGGGCTGAGCACGGCCATGTGCGCGTCGAACGACTCGTCCGGCGTGGCGCCGGCCGGGATCGGCATCGAGCCGACCGCGCCGGGGCCACCGCCGCCCCAACCTTCGCCACCGAGGCCGACGGCAACGCTTTGCAGCGGCGCGCTGGTGCTGGCCTGGTAGAGCGGGATCGAGAAACGCGCGATGTTCACGTCGAGGTGCTCACCGAACGGCGAGCTGCTGCGGAAGGCGTCGATCAGCGCTTGGCTGTCGGGCTCGAGCGCCGGGTTGGCGCCGATCGGCGTGTTCCACGGGCTCGTCGCGTTGAAGGGCCGCCAGACCCCGCTCGGCGATGGCGCGGGCGATGGCGCCGGCGCAGGCGCAGGCGCAGGCGCACCGCCGGCGACGACGGTGACGTTGCGCACCGTCGAGTCCCAACCGTAGCCGGGAAAGCGCGTGGCGTACTCGATGCGGTAGGTGCCCGGCGCGTTGTAGCGATGCTGCGTCTGCGTCGCCGACGTGCTCGCTTTCCAGCCGCTGGTCATCGCCGAGTACGTGCCATCACCCCAGTAGATGACGCTCGAGTCCGAGCCGCTCGATGCCGGAACGACGGAGAGCGCGCTGCCGGCGTTGATCGTGAACGGAGCGGCCAGCGCCGCGCCATCGACGGCGAAGCTGAAACTGCGATCGAGGCCGCTGGACACAGGCGGCGGTGGCGACGCGGCGCTGCCGCTGACCACCGTGATCTGCAGCACGCGACCGTCCCAGCCCTGGCTCGGGTGGCGCGTGGCGTACTCGATCTGGTAGCTGCCGGGTGCGCTGTAGCGGTGGCTCATCAACGCCACCGAGGTGCTCGAATTCCAGCCGCCGTTGATGGCCACCGATTTGCCGTCACCCCAATAGATGACGCTGGCCAGCGCGCCCGTCGCATCGGGCACCAGGCGCAGCTCGTCGCTGGTGCTGATCGTCACCGGCGCATTGCGCCGCACACCGCCGACCTGCAGCGTGAAGTCGCGCAAGGTGCCCTTGCCGGTGCCCGCGGGCGCCAGGCCGAGGCCCATCTCTCGCGGCGCCGGCGCGTCGGCCATCATCGGAGATGCTTCGCCTGCGATGGCCGAAGTGCCTGCATCGTCGGCGCCACCGCCGCCGCAAGCCACCAACACCGAACACGTGGCTGCAGCGACAAGATGGAAAAGATTGAAGCGCCGACCCGTCATCGTTTGACCCCCTGAACTCTGCCGATTGCCGCCATGTTTTCAACGGCGGGCCGAGTCTAGAAGGCGATGCAGCGCATCGACGTCGCGAAAGCGTAAGGGCATGCAGCCCACGCAACGGGCACCGGTAGCACTTCGACACCGACTCGCCGCAACGAACGCGCGGCGTCGCCGCTTCAGCGCTTGCGTGTCTCGTTGCCGGTGGCCACCTTCACCGGCTTGCCGCTGCGCTTGGCGCTGCTGGCCTTGGCGCGCGACGAGGGTACGGCCTTGGCGCTGCGCACCACGCTGCTCTTCGCGCTCGGCGCGCCGCGTGTGTTGGGCACGTAGAGGACGACCGTGCTGCCGGCGGCGAGCCGGCCGCTGGCCGAGACGCGGTTCCACTGCGCCACCTGCTGCGCGCTGACCGCATAGCGCCGGGCCACGGCAGCCACGCTGTCCCCGCCCTTGCCGACCTTGAGCTCCACGCGCTTCAATGCCGGACCGTCGGGCGAGAACGAAATCATCGCGCTGTCGGACACGCGCACCGAGACGTCGCTGTCGCGCAGCGGGCCGCGCGCGACGAGCAGCGTCGAGCCGGCCTGGACCAGCATGCGCGGCGGGATCGAGTTGACTTCGCGCAGCTCGTCCTCTTCCATGCCCACGGCCTGCGCCGCATCGCTGACCTTCATCGTCTTCGGCACCGTCCACGCGGTCCAGCTCGACAGCGGGCCCTTGTGCAGCGGCAGCGATTTGACGAACGCATTGGCGTTGTCGTACGGCAGCAGCACTTGCGGCGTGCCGGCGGCAACGATCACCGGCTTGTTCATCTGCGGATTGAGCGCACGGAACTGCTCGATCGGCAGGCCCGAGAGCTGCGTCACCACGTCGACGTCGATGTCGCGTGAGATCGGCACGGCCAGGAAGTACGGGTGGTTCTCCAGCACCGGCAACGTCAGGCCGTAATCGGCCGGGCGCAGCACGATGTTCTTGATCGCCTGCAGCTTGGGCACGTAGTCGCGCGTCTCGTGCGGCATCTTCAGGCTGGCGTAGCCGGCGGCGCGGCCGGCCCTTTGGTTCGAGCGCATCGCGCGCTGCACGTTGCCTTCGCCCCAGTTGTAGGCCGCCAATGCGAGGTGCCAGTCGCCGAACATCTTATGCAGGCGCGTCAGGTAGTCGAGCGCGGCGCTGGTCGAGGCCAGCACGTCGCGCCGGTCATCGCGAAACAGGTTCTGCGTCAGCTCGTAGTGGCGGCCGGTGGCGGGCATGAACTGCCACATGCCGGCGGCGCGCGCCGACGACACCGCCTCCGGGTTGAACGCGCTCTCGATGAAGGGCAAGAGCGCGAGCTCCGTCGGCAGGCCGCGGCGCTGCACCTCCTCGACGATGTGGAACAGGTAGCGCGAGCCGCGGTCGGTCATGCGCGCCATGTACTCCGGCTGGCTGGAGAAGTACTTCTCGCGCTGCTTGACGTAGCGGTCGTCGATGTCGCGGATGGCGTAGCCGTCGCGGATGCGCTGCCACAGGTCGGTGCGGGCGCCGCGATCGTCGAGGTCGATGCGCGTGTCGGGGCGCACCGGATCGATCGGCGCCTCGGCCGCCGAGGCCGCATCGCCGTCGTTGGCGTCGGCCGCAGCGGGCAGCAGCGTGCCGTCGTCCGCGCGCACGACCTTCGGCGTCAGCGTGACCACCGGCGCCTGCGCGCAGGCCGGCAGCGCGAGCATCGCAGCGAGCAGCGCGGTTGCAGCGCGCAGCGCCCGCTGCGTGTTAGGAAAGGACTTCATCGAAACTGGTTCTTCCATTCGCGCAGTGCGGCAAACACGGCCACGGGTTCGGTGCTCTCGGCGCCATGCGCCCGGGCACTGGCCGCCACGGCGCGTTCTTCGCAGCGCAGAAACGGGTTGATCTGTCGTTCGGTGTCGATCGTCGACGGCAATGTCGGCCGACCTTCGGCGCGCTCGCCTTCGCACCACGCGGTGTGAGCCGCGATCTTGCGGTTGTCCGGCTCGACGGCGTGCGCGAAGCGCAGGTTGGACAGCGTGTATTCGTGCGTACAGCACACCCGCGTGTCGCCGGGCAGCGCCGCCAGCTGCGACAGCGAGGCGTGCATCTGCGCCGGCGTGCCTTCGAACAGGCGGCCGCAGCCGGCGGAGAACAGCGTGTCGCCGCAGAACAGCCACGCCGGCGCGTCAGCGCGTCGGTGCAGGTAGGCGATGTGGCCCGCGGTGTGGCCGGGCACGTCGAAGACTTCGAATCCGAGGCCGAGCGCTTGCACGCGGTCGCCACCGTTGATCGCCGTGTAAGGCTGCGGAATCTTCTCGCGCGCCGGGCCGAAGACGGGGCCACGCAGCAGCGGCCGCAATGCATCGACGCCGCCGACATGGTCGGCATGATGGTGCGTCACTAGAATCGCGGCGAGTTCGAGTCGTTGCGCCTCGAGCGCGCGCTGCACGACCGCAGCGTCTCCGGGATCGACCACCAGCGCGCGCGCACCGTCGTGCAACATCCAGATGTAGTTGTCCGAAAACGCAGGCAGGGCAATCAGTTCCATCGGCGGCGCAATTATAGAAACGCACCGCGGACGACAATTCCCTTCGTGCAACCCGTTTATTGAAAGCGAATGTCTGCCCTTGTCTGATACGCAACCCGGCATCGAAGCGCTCGGCGCGTGGCTCGAAACGCCGCCCGGCCAGTACCTGCTGGCCTGGGAGCAGGCGCAGCTCGACCGCGTCGTCAGCGATGTCTTCGGCTTTCATGCGTTGCAGATCGGCCTGCCCGAGCTCGATGGCTTGCGCGCCAACCGCATGCCGCACCGCTGGGTGGCGCTCGATGCGGGGCACGCACCGCGCACTGCGGCCGTCTTCGCGCACGGCGATGCGCTGCCGTTTGCCGAGCGCAGCCTCGACCTCGTCGTGCTGCCGCACACGCTCGAGCTGGCGCGTGATCCGCACCGCACTCTGGCCGAGGTCGAACGCGTGTTGATGCCCGAAGGGCGCGTCGTCATCCTCGGCTTCAATGCCGCCAGCCTGTGGGGCCTGCGTCAGCGCCTGGGACGCCTGCGGCGCAAAGCGCCCTCGTTCCTGCCGCGGCCGGGCGAGTTCATCGGCTACTGGCGGCTGCGTGATTGGCTGCGCCTGCTCAGCTTCGAAGTCGAAGGCGGACGCTTCGGCGCCTACCGCCCCGCGCTCGGCGCGCAGCGCTGGCTCGACCGCTTCGCCTGGATGGACCGTGTCGGCGACCGCTGGTGGCCGGTCTTCGGCGCGGTCTACATGGTGGTGGCCGTCAAGCGCGTGCGCGGCATGCGCCTGGTCGGGCTGGCCAAGCGCGAGCGCACGAAAGCCGTGGCTGCGCCGGCGGTGGTGACGAACATCCAGAGCAGACGGCAGCCGAAGAAAGATTCATGACGATCACGATCTACACCGACGGCGCCTGCAAAGGCAACCCGGGCCCCGGCGGCTGGGGCGCGTGGTTGAAAACCGGCGCTCACGAAAAAGAACTCTGGGGCGGCGAGGCCGTCACCACCAACAACCGCATGGAGTTGACGGCGGTGATCGAAGCCTTGGCGGCGTTGAAGCGCAACAGCGAGGTGCACCTCTACACCGACAGCCAGTACGTTCGCCAAGGCATCACGACCTGGATCCACAACTGGAAGCAGCGCGGCTGGAAGACGGCGGACAAGCAGCCGGTGAAGAACATCGACCTGTGGCAGCGCCTCGACGCGCTGGCCGCACAGCACCACATCGATTGGCGCTGGGTCAAGGGCCACGCCGGCGACCCCGGCAACGAGCGCGCCGACGCGCTGGCCAACCGCGGTGCCGCCGAGCAGGTTTGATGCGCGGGCAGTAGCCGACCCGATTCCCTCTTTGCAAGCAAGGGATACATTGCCTGCATGGCAATGAAGAGACTCCACACCGTGGTGGCCGTGATCGGCATCGTCGCGGTGGGTGCTGCGGCGTGGTGGTGGCAGCAGCGCGGCGCAGGCCCGGCCCTGCGCAATGAGTCCGGCGCTGCGGCCGGGGTGGCATCGGGCGGTGCGCGCGGACAAGCCGGCGCTCCCGGTGCTGCTGGCGGCCCGGCAGCGGTGGAACTCGGCAAGGTGGAGGTGCTGCGCATCGAAGACGATGCACAAGCCGTCGGCAGCCTGCGCGCGGTACAGAACGTGATCGTGCGGCCCGAGGTCAGCGGCCGCATCACGCGCCTGGGCTTCACCGACGGCGGGCGGGTGAAGAAGGGTCAGTTGCTGGTGCAACTCGACAACACGCTGCAGGCAGCGCAACTCAAGCAGGCGCAAGCGCAGTCGAACATCGCGCGCACGAATCTTCAGCGCAGCCGCGAGTTGCAGGCACAGAACTTCGTCAGCCAGAGCGCGGTCGATCAGAACGCCGCGGCGCTCGAAGTCGCCGAAGCGCAGGTCGCGCTGGCGCGCGCGCAACTCTCGCGGCTGGCGATCATGGCGCCGTTCGACGGCGTCGTCGGCATCCGCAGCGTCGCCGTCGGCGACTACGTCAAGGACGGCGCCGATCTGGTGAGCCTCGAAGACCGCTCGCGCATGTGGGTCGATTTCCGTCTGCCCGAGCGTTTCGTCGGCCAGGCGAAAGTCGGCCAGGCGGTGCAGGTCACGCTCGACGCGTTGCCGGGGCAGACCTTCGTCGGCAAGGTGGAAGCGCTCGACGCGCTGGTCGATGCCGACGGCCGCTCGCTGCTGGTGCGTGCGCGCGTCGAGCAGCCGGGCGAGGCGCTCAAGTCCGGCATGTTCGCCCGCGCCCGTGTCGTCTTCGCCGTGCGCGAGCGTGCGTTGATGGTGCCCGAGGAGGCGCTGGTGCCGCAGGGCGGCAAGCAGTACCTGATCAAGGCCGTCCCCGCGCCCGGCGTTGCGGCGTCGGCGGTGGCGGGCAACGGCGCCGCTGCGGCGCTGGTGTCGCAGCGCCTCGAGGCCAAGCTCGGCGTGCGCCAGGCCGGCAAGGTCGAGATCCTCGAAGGCTTGTCGGCCGGCGACATGATCGTCACCGCCGGACAGGCGCGCGTGATGCGCGGCGACGCGCTGCCGCTGCGCGTGATCGATCTCGACAAAGCGCAGGCGCCGCGGCGGCCGGCCGGTGCGGCTTCGGGCGCGGCGTCGGCGCCGCGCGCCGCTGCACCCGCGTGAGACGAAGGAGCGACCCGTGCGCATGTCCGAGATGAGCATCCGCCGCCCGGTGCTGGCCAGCGTGATGTCGCTGCTGATCGTGCTGCTCGGCGCGGTCTCGTTCAACCAGCTCAGCGTGCGCGAGTACCCGCGCATCGACGAGCCGGTGGTGACGGTGAGCACGCGGTTGGTCGGCGCCTCGTCGGAGGTCATCGAGTCGCAGATCACCAAGGCGCTCGAAGACTCGATCGCCGGCATCGACGGCGTCGACATCCTGACGTCGATCTCGCGCTCGGAGCAGAGCCAGATCACGGTGCGCTTCAAGCTCAGCAAACCGCCGGAAGCCGCTGCCGCCGACGTGCGCGACCGTGTGGCCCGCGTGCGCAACCGCTTGCCCGACGCAGCCGACGAGCCGCAGGTGTCGAAGGTCGAGGCTGATGCGTCGCCGGTGATCTGGCTGGCTTTTACCAGCGAGACGATGAGCCCGCTCGAGGTGACGGACGTCATCAACCGCGTCGTCAAGCCGCGCCTGCAGACGATCCCCGGCGTGGCCGACGTGCAGATCGGTGGCGACCGCCGCTACGCGATGCGCGTCTGGCTGGATCCGGACCGTCTGGCCGCGTACCGCGTCACCGTGGCCGATGTCGAAGATGCGTTGCGCCGGCAGAATCTCGAGGTGCCGGCCGGGCGCATCGAGAGCCAGCAGCGCGAGTTCAGCGTCACCTCGCGCACCGATCTCAACACCGTGCCGCAATTCGCCGAGATCGCGGTCAAGCAGGTCGGCACGTACACCGTGCGCCTGCGCGACGTGGGGCGTGTCGAGGAAGCAGCCGCCAGCGAGCGCAGCTACGTGCGGCTGAACGGCGTGCCGTCGATTTCCACCGGCATCATCCGCAACGCCACGGCGAATCCGCTCGAAGTGTCGCAAGGCGTGCGCGACCTGATGCCGCAATTGCAGCGCGACATCCCGCCGCAGTTGAAAGTGATCCAGGCCAACGACAACTCGGTCTTCATCGACCGCTCGATCCGAAGCGTGTACACGACGGTGGCCGAAGCGGTGGCGCTGGTCGCACTCGTGGTCTTCGTCTTCCTGCGCACGCTGCGCGCGTCGATCATTCCGCTGGTGACGATTCCGGTGAGCCTGATCGGCGCCTTCGCGCTGATGGCCGCGGCCGGCTTCACGATCAACACGCTCACCCTCTTGGCGCTGGTGCTCGCCATCGGCCTCGTCGTCGATGACGCGATCGTGGTGTTGGAGAACATCTTTCGCCACATCGAAGAAGGCCTGACGCCGTTCCAGGCGGCGATCAAAGGCGCGCGCGAGATCGCGTTTGCGGTGATCGCGATGACGCTCACCCTGGCCGCGGTGTTTGCGCCGCTCGCCTTCACCCCGGGTCGCACCGGCCGCCTGTTCGCCGAGTTCGCGTTGACGCTGGCCGGCGCGGTCATCGTCTCCGGCTTCGTCGCGCTGACGCTGACGCCGATGCTGTGCAGCAAGCTGCTGCGCCACAACCCGAACCCCGGCTGGTTCGACCGCACGATGGAAGGCCTGCTGGTGAAGATGACGGCCGGCTACCGCAGCGCGCTCGGCGCGGTGCTCAACCAGCGCTGGATGGTGCTCGTCGTCATGCTCGCCAGCGGCGCCGGCAGCCTGGCCGGCGGCGCCATGGCGTCGGACGGCCCCCGCGGTCCGCGCGATGGCGGCCCGATGGCCGACGCGCGCGGCATCATGGATCAAGCGCGCGGCCTTCTGCGTCCGCAAGACCCAGCGCGGCTGAGCGACGAGGCCGCGGTTGCCGAGGTCGCGGCGGGATTGACCCGCATGGCGGCGGGCGACCAATCCGTCGACCAGGACCGTTTGGCCACCGTGATCGCGGCCAAGGCGGAGATTCCGCCGGAAGAAGCCAAAACCCGTCTGCAGCAGTGGCAAGGCGAGGTCGCCGTGGCAAAAGAGAAAGTGCGCATGGCCGCGGACCAGGCCGTTATCGCCGGCCGCCATATCGCCTTCTGGGGCTTCGTGGTCGTGGTCGTCGGCGCCGTCGCCGGTTGCGTCGGCGGATGTATCGGCACGCGCCATCATGTGGCCACCCGCGTTGTCACGACGCGCACGACGCATACGGACATGCCTTCCACGACACGCGTCTAGGGCATCGTTCCGACCCGCAATCGGAATGCGGCCCAGGCGGAGCGGCGGCGAGAGATCGCCGCCGCTCTTCCGTTTGCTTTGTTCCAATTTTTCTTTGCGACGCCAGGGAATCTTTTTCGATCCGCCGGTTCGCGGGAGGAACTTTGGCGAACCAGGCCGCGTTGATCCGTTTGAAGAATGTCACGAACGTGAGTTCAACGAACAAAGGGGTCACATCATGCGCAAGACTTTGCTCGGTTCCGCTTGTGTCGCGCTCGTCTTGTCCGTCGCCGCGTGCGGCGGCAACAGCGCGCCACAGAACATGGGTAGCAGCAACTGGAACGCCAGCCACGACCAGTCGTCCAAGACCAACAGCGGTCAGGCGCAGGTCGCCACTTACGGTGGCGGCACGGTCATCACGGCCGCGCCGCAACCTGGCGTCGTCTATGTCGGGCCGGCCGTCGTACCGGGTACGCTTGTCATCGCCCCCGCACCCGCGGCCGACACGGTGTCAATCACCGCGCAAAACCAGCTGGCGGGACGCCCGATCGCCAACACCGCCGGCCAGACCATCGGCATGGTCGAGTCCGTCGCGGTCTCGAACCAGACCGGACAAGTCCGCTATCTGGTCGCCAGCGGACCGTTCCTGGGCGCGAACCGGTACATGTTCATTCCGGCTGAAAGCGCCTCGATCATGACCGACGGACGCGTGATGGTGAACGCCCAGCAAGGCACCGTCGTGCAGGCGCCGCTCGTCCAGACGGGCGAAATCCGGATCGTGCCGGCTTACTAAGCACACGCATTACTCGGTTGGTTAAAGAGCCCCGCCTTTCGGCGGGGCTCTCTTTATTTCAACCTCGATGCAGTTGCGCGTCTTGAATTTCGTCGGCACATCGCGAGACGACGTCCTTACCGGGAGCCGTTTCACCCGGCAACACCAGCGCATTCTCCGTGGCAAGCTTTATGCGGTTTTCGCTTTGCTCCCATCCGGTCAAATCGGGGACCGGGCTTTGCGCCTGAAGGTCCTTTTTCGCGTCCGCGAGGCAAATACCGGCCAAGAGATCGGTGCGCGACTCGGCAATCTGCTTTTCCATCTTGGACGTCGTGACGACCCAATTCGCGCTAAACCCCACCACGATGGCGATCAGTACGCCGAGGGCAATTCCAATCAGATAACTATTGATACTTTTCACGCAACCTCTCCTGTTTTTGTTTTTTGACGTCAGCTATA
>CADEEN010000012.1 GCA_902826345.1 uncultured Burkholderiales bacterium
CAACCAGGGGAGGGGCGCCATGCGCTTGAAGACCATCGCGAACGGCCTGAAGCGGGTCATGGGACGAGTGCTGCTGGGCGGTCTGCTGGCCAGCTCGCTGGTGCAAGCCGCCGGCGCGGTCAGCTTGGCCGACAGGCCGCTGTTCTCCACCACCAACGTGCCGGGCAACCTGATGCTGGCGCTGTCGGTGGAGTGGCCGACCGCGAACACGCCGGCTTACCTGAGCACGACGGCCTACAACAACGGCACGCAGTACCTGGGGTACTTTGTTCCCACCAAGTGTTATCGCTACGTTTACAACAGCACCACGCCAGCCGACAGCTATTTCACGCCGTATAGCGCGGTCGCAGCCGGCGCGTGCGTTGGCACAACGACCGATCACCTGTGGAGCGGTAACTACCTGAACTGGGCGGCGATGCAATCGCTGGACATCTTCCGCTGGGCGCTGACCGGCGGCGACCGCGTTGTCGACACCGCCACCGAAACCATCCTTGAGAAGACCCGTGAGTCGGGCCAGGCCAGCGCCACGGTGTTCGCGGACAAGACTTTGTCGACTGTGGTCTCAACGGTCACGCCGTTCTCGATCGCCTCGCTGGTGAGCCGCGGGCGGGGCATGGGAACGCAGGTGCGGTTTTCGCCCGCCACGCCGCTGCTGAGCTGCAGCTTCAACGTCAACAGCAACCGTCGCGTGCAGTTCACCTGCACGCCGACCGGCGGAACCGCCACCAGCTGCAGCACGCCCAACAGCGTGCCTGCGACCGGCGGGACAGCAACCTGCGCACTCGTGTTGAGCAATGCCGTGCCGCTGACCTGTACCGCGACCCGCCCTGGCACGAACACCTACAACATGACCTGTGCCGGCAGTTCGGTTGCGGCTTCGACGGCATCCCAGACTTGCACGTCGTCGAACGTGAACTACAGCAGCAATGCTGCCAATGCAACCTGCAGTTCGGCTTACGACACGGCCAACTACACCGGCACCGGAGCGCTCTTGGCGGGCCGCAACTACGACGCGCAGATCCGGGTCAAGGCCTGCGATGCCACGGGTGGCGGCGTGGAGAGCAACTGCAAAGCGTACGGCGTCAACTACAAGCCTGAAGGGCTGATGCAAGAGTACGCGATGCAATTGAGGTATGGCGCGTTCGGCTACCTCAATGATCTCAACACCCAACGCGACGGCGGGGTGCTGCGGGCGCGCATGAAGAGCGTCGGTCCGCAGGTGCCGGTGCCGGGCTCGGCGGCGATTGCCAATACCAACGCCGAGTGGAGCGAAACGACGGGCGTCTACACCGTCAATCCCGACACGACGGATGCCACCAACACGACGAACGACGCAGCTACCACGGGTGAAGGTTACACCGTCAACGTCACCAACAGCGGCGTCGTCAACTACCTCAACCGTTTCGGCAAGCTGACGACAAACACGTACAAGTCGCAAGACCCGGTCAGCGAGATGTACTACGCCGCGACACGCTACTTCCGCAACCTCGGCAATGTCGCGTCGTACTCCAATCTGGCCGGTTCCGGCAGCCAAGCCACCCTGGCCCGTTGGATCGACGGCTTCCCGGTGATCCGCACCTGGGACGACCCGATCCAGTACAGCTGCCAGAAGAACTTCATCCTCGGCATCGGCGATGTCTACACGCACCGCGACAGGAATGTACCGGGCAGCACGATCACCAGCGCAGATGAGCCACTAGTTCCACCTGAGGTGACCGCGGACAACACCGTAGACGCCACCATAGCCAACCGGATGGTGCAGCAACTCGAAGGCGACATGACCACGGCGACGCCGCGCCAAGTGCCGGCCGAACTGAACACGCCGATCGCGGACCTGGGCGCACACACCTCCGGCCGCAACAACTCTTACTACATGGCCGGTCTGGCCTACGATGCGCATACCAAGGACATCCGTAGCGACCACACGGGCAGCCAGTCGATCAGTACCTACTGGCTCGATGTGCGAGAAAACCAGCGCTACGAGAACCGCAACCAGTTCTGGCTGGCTGCCAAGTACGGTGGCTTCACGGTGCCGACGGGATTTGATCCTTACGCCACGACGAACAGTCCCACGACGCTGAACCAGGGCATGTGGTCGACGACCGGCGAGACGCTGACGAGCAACACATCGACGACCGACCCGCGTCCCGACAACTATTTCATCGCTTCCAACGCCGCAGCCCTGGTCACCGGCCTGCGCAACGCCTTCGCGCGCATCGTCGCCGAGAACGCCGCGGCCACGTCGACCGCCTTCTCCACCACCACCGCCAACACCACGCGCACCGGCACCGGCAGCTACGCCACCACCTACAACCCACGCGGCTGGACGGGCGACGTCATCGGTTCGGAGCTGACCTTCGACACCAACGGCGATCCGGTGCTCACCGCTCGCTGGAACGCCGCCGCGATCCTGGACGCGACGTTGCCGACCAACCGCAAGATCGTCACCTGCTGCACCTTGGGTGGTGCTGGCGTGCCATTCCGCTACACCGACATGACGGCGACCGCGCTGGCACCGAGGACCAACCTGACCTCGTTCGGTGCAGTGCCCGGTGTTACCAGCCAATCGGCCACCAACTACCTGTCGTACCTGCGCGGCGACCGCACGCAGGAACTGGGCAATGGCGGCGTGTACCGCGCTCGCACCGACGTGCTGGGCGACATCGTGGGCTCGCGAGCCAATCCGGTGGGCAAACCTCAGTTCCCTTATGCCGATCAGTTCAACGCCGGTTACGGCGCTTTCAGGACCGCCTACAACAACCGCAAGACGGTCGTCTACGTCGGCGCCAACGACGGTATGGTGCATGCCTTCGATGGCGCGATGAGTGGCACGACCGCGGGCACCGAGCTGTTTGCGTTCGTCCCGAGCTTCGCCTACGGCGACAGCACCACCGCGCCGACGAGCGGCCTGGCTTCGCGAGGCAACCCGAACTTCGTGCACCACTACCTGGTGGATGCCACGGCGCAGAACTTCGACGTCGACTTCAACCGCACCAGCGGCGCGACGACGACGGCACCCGATTGGCGCACCCTCCTCATCGGCGGCCTGGGCAAGGGCGGGCGCGGCTACTACGCGCTCGACGTGACGGACCCGACGTCCTGGACCAACGAGACCGCGGTGGCAGGCAAGGTGCTGTGGGAGTTCACCGACCCCGACATGGGCTACAGCTTCGGCGAGCCGCGTGTGGTCAAGACCGCCAAGTACGGCTGGACCGTGCTGCTGAGCTCGGGCTACACCAACAGCGACGGCAAGGGATACCTGTTCCTGGTCAATCCCCGAACCGGCGCGCTGCTTGAGAAAATCGCCACGACCGAGGGCAGCACGACGGCACCGCTCGACATGGCTCACATGGCGCTGTTCATCCCATCGACGCGCGACTACACGGTCGAAAGCGTTTATGCGGGGGACCTGCAGGGCAACGTCTGGCGCTTCGACCTGCGCGGCACGGGCACTTTTGCTGCACCGACGAAAATTGCGCGGCTGACCGATTCATCGGGCAACGCTCAGCCCGTGACCACCGTGCCGCGTGTTGCGGTGGATGCGGCCTCCAGCAAACGCTACGTCGCGGTCGCCACTGGCCGTCTGCTGGCCGATAGCGACATCAGCGACGGGCAGCGCCAGACCATTTACGTGGTCGCCGATGGCACGGCCACCGACGGCAGTTTCTTCACCGCGGCCACGCTGCCCGGCAGTGCCAGCTTCCCCATCACACGCAGTCAGCTAAACAACAATGCCAACGCGCTGACGGGCATCGGCAGCACGCCCGCCAGTGCGATGGGCTGGTACTACGACCTCGACGTTGCAAGCAACGGGGTGGCCGAGCGCGTGACGGTCGACATGGACACGTACCAAGGCACGGTGGCCGCCGCCATCAACCTGCCCAACGGCGACGCCTGCAGCCCTGCCGGCAGCGGGCGGGTCGTTTCGCTGCGCTTGGCGGATGGCCGCACGACCCTGGTCACGGTCGACCCTGTCACCTCTGTCACCACGCCCGTTGCAACGGTGACGTTCACCAGTGCGGTGACCAACCTGCAGTACTTCACGGTGGGCGGTCAGACTGACTTGCTCGTCGGGACGGGCACGGGCGGTGGCAGTGGCAACGGGGGGGGTAACGCTGTCTCAGGCAGCGCGGGTGGAGAAGTGCGCCGCGTCAAGAACGAAGCTGCGGGCAGTACGCTGCGGCGTCTGAACTGGCGTGAAGTCCAGACCGCTAACTGAACGGCCGGCCAACGCGTCGCACTCGCTGTCGAATCGCCGGCCGGCGCTGTTGGCACTCACGGCGGCGTGCGTTCTCGCGCACGCCGCGGTTGTCGGCGGCTTGCCGCGGATGCACGCGGCGCCGGCGCAGCACAACACCCAGCCGGCCGTCATGCAATTGACTTTGGTAAGCAGGGCCGGACCCGCGACGCTGGCACCTGCTGCAGTTGTGTTGCCACAGCCATCCGAGGCCGCACCAGCCGCGACCAGCACGCGCCGGGCGAGCGCGCAGCGCGAGGAACCTGCGCGCCCGGCTCCCGTTGTCTTGGCCGAAACGCCGACGACGCAAGCGCCACAACCGGTGGCCGACGCGGCCATCGAGCACCTGCCTACCGGCGTGCTCGACGTTCCGCCGATGCCGCGCTCCGCGCCCGACGAGCAATATGTGGAACATGTGCACCGCTCGGGCCTGCCGATCCAGGTTCGCCTGTTCATCGACAGCAGCGGCAGCGTCACCGAGACCAGCCTGCTCGGCGCGGCGCCGGGCGACGAAGAGGCCGCAGAGCAGGTCATGGTGATGTTCCGCAAGACGGCGTTCTCGCCCGGACGACTGCAGGGGCGCGAGGTGGCCTCGTTCATCGACATCGAACTCGTGCTCGAGCCGACACTGCCACCCCTGGGGCGCGTCGTTCGCCAGTAGGGGCGGACACGGCGCTGCCGAGCGGCGCCGAGACCTTGCGTGCGACAATCCGCGCAGAAAAACAGCCTCTGCGCTACGGGCCCATAGTGCCCGCTCCGCCGCTTGAACTCCGACGCTCTCATCGAGATCGACCATGTCACCTTCGGCTACGACGCCAGTCGCAAGATCCTGAGTGACATTTCGTTGCGCTTCATGCGCGGCAAGGTCACGTCGATCCTCGGCGGCTCGGGCTGTGGCAAGACGACGCTGCTGCGCCTGATCGGCGGCATGGCCCACGCCAGTGCGGGCCGCGTGGTGTTCGACGGCGAGCCGATCAATGCGCGGGACCGCAAGCAGATGCTGCGCCTGCGTCGGCGCATGGGCATGCTGTTCCAGTTCGGCGCGTTGTTCACCGACCTCACCGTGTTCGACAACGTGGCTTTTCCGCTGCGCGAGCACAGCGGTTTGCCCGAGTCGATGGTGCGCGACATCGTGTTGATGAAGCTGCACGCGGTGGGCCTGCGCGGCGCCGCGGATTTGCGCATCTCGGAAGTCTCCGGCGGCATGGCGCGGCGCATCGCGTTGGCACGCGCGATTGCGCTCGATCCCGAACTCATCATGTACGACGAGCCGTTTGCGGGGCTCGACCTGATTTCGATGGGCGTGGCCGCCAACCTCATCCGCAAGCTCAACGATGCCACCGGCGCCACCTCGCTCGTCGTCTCGCACGACGTGCCCGAGTGCATGGCGATCAGCGACTACGTCGTGCTGCTGGCCGCGCCCGGCGGTCGCATCGTGGCGCAAGGCACGCCGGCGGAGTTGATGGCCTCGACCGATCCCGAGACGCGCCAGTTCGTGCGCGGCGAGCCCGATGGGCCGGTGAAGTTTCATTACCCGGCACCGACGCTGGCCGAAGACTTCGGGGTCGGTGCATGACGGGCTTGTTGCAGGCCCTGGGCGCTCGCACGCTCTTGGCGATGCAGCGCTTCGGCCGCGCGGCGCTGTTCTTTATCGACTTGATGACCCATCTGCCGCCGGTGCTGCTGCGCTTCGGTCTGGTCATCAAGCAGATCCACGCCATCGGCAACCGCTCGCTGGTCATCATCCTCGCTTCGGGGCTGGCCGTCGGCTTCGTGCTCGCATTGCAGATGTATTACGCGCTGTCCACCTACGGCGCCACGGAATCGCTCGGGCTGATCGTCAACCTCAGTCTCGTGCGCGAACTCGGCCCGGTGGTCACCGGCCTGCTGTTCGCCGGCCGCGCCGGCACGTCGCTCACGGCCGAGATCGGTTTGATGAAAGCCGGCGAGCAATTGGCGGCGATGGAGATGATGGCGGTGGACCCGCGCGCCCGCGTCTTCGCGCCGCGCTTTCTCGGCGGCATCATCTCGATGCCCTTGCTGGCCGTGTTGTTCTCGGCCATTGGCATCATCGGCGCCTGGGTGGTCGGCGTCGTGCTGATCGGTCTCGATTCAGGTAACTTCTGGTCCTTGATGCAGTCGCGCGTGGACGTGTGGCGCGATGTCGGCAATGGGGTGCTGAAGAGTTTTTTCTTCGGCGTGGTCTGCACCGCGGTGGCGCTGTATCAAGGCTGGCAGGCCGAGGCGACACCCGAGGGTGTCGCCTACGCAACGACACGCACCGTGGTCGTGTCGTCGCTCGGTGTGCTGGGCATGGATTTCGTGCTCACGGCGTTGATGTTCTCGGCGCCGTGAGCGCCTGACAAGGAGAAAGTGCGATGAGCAAGAAGAGCATCGAAGTCTTGGTCGGCCTGTTCGTGCTGCTGGGCATGGCCGCGCTGGTCTTCCTGGCGTTGAAGGCGGCCAATTTGGCCAGCTTCGGCGAGCACAAGGGCTACACCGTCAGCGCCAAGTTCGACAACATCGGCGGCCTGAAGCCGCGCGCGCCGGTGCGCAGCGCCGGGGTCACCGTGGGTCGGGTGAAGAGCATCTCGCTCGACCCGAAAACCTACCAAGGCTACGTGCGCATGGAGATCGACAACTTCGTCAAGTTCCCCAAGGACACGTCGGCCAAGATCCTGACGGCCGGCCTGCTCGGCGATCAGTACATCGGCCTCGAAGCCGGCTACGACGAAAAGGAGCTCGTCGACCGCGACGTGATCAAACAGACGCAGTCGGCAGTGGTGCTCGAGAACCTGATCGGCCAGTTGATCTTCAACCGTGCGGCCGATGCCGGCAGCAGCACACCGGCGCCCGCAGCCCCGGCGCCGAAAAAGTGATGATGAAAACCAAAGCCCAACACGCCGTCCTGTTCGCGCTGGCGCTGGTCGCCGGAGCAGCGCAGGCGCAACAAGCGAACGATCCGTTTGAACCTGCCAACCGTGCCATCTTCGGCTTCAACGAAGCCCTCGACAAGGCGGTGCTGACGCCGGTGGCCAAGGGCTACCAGGCGGTGGTGCCGGAGTTGATGCGCCAGGGCGTGACCAACTTCTTCGGCAACTTCGGCGACGGCTGGTCGGCGATCAACAACGTGCTGCAAGGCAAAGGCGAGGCCGCGGCGACGATGGTGGCGCGCGTGGCGACGAACACGCTGTTCGGCATCGGCGGCATCTTCGACGTTGCCAGTGACCTCGGCATGGAGCGCAGCAGCGAAGACTTCGGCCAGACGCTCGGCCGCTGGGGCATGCCCGCCGGCCCGTACATCGTCTGGCCGCTGCTCGGCCCTTCGACCGGGCGCGACACGCTCGGCCGCCCGCTCGACCTGGCGTGGTCGCCGTCGTTGGCCATCAACGACGGCGGGGTCAACATCGGCCTGAGTGCGCTCAACCTGATCGACACGCGCGCCAACCTGCTCGAAGCGTCGCGTGTCGTCGATGGCCTGGCGTTCGACAAATACACCTTCATTCGCGATGCTTACATCGCGCGACGCCGCAACCTCGTCTACGACGGCAACCCGCCCGAGTTGCCGGAAGACAAAGAGCCGGCCGAGCCTGCGACTGCCCCAGCGCCAGTTCCCAAGTAAACCCGCGCGCCGACCGCGCGTTGTTGTCCCCGTGCCCGCCGTTTGCGGCGCGCTGTGAAAGGAACCTCATGTTGTCCCTGAAGCGAACCCTGGCCGGACTGGTGATGTCCGTCGCGACCACCATAGCCATGGCGCAAACCACGCCCGATGCGTTGATCAAGCAAGTCTCGACCGAAGTCATCGACACGATCAAGGGCGACAAGACGCTGCAGAGTGGCGACGTGAGCAAGATCATCTCGCTGGTCGACACCAAGGTCATGCCGCATGTCAACTTCCAGCGCATGACGGCATCCGCCGTCGGCCGCAACTGGCGCACCGCCACGCCCGAGCAGCAGAAGCGCTTGCAGGAAGAGTTCAAGACGCTGCTCGTGCGCACCTACGCCGGCGCGCTGACGCAGGTCAAGGACCAGACCGTGCAATTGAAGCCGATGCGTGCCGCGGCCGATGACACCGAAGTCGTCGTGCGCACGGAAGTCAAGGGCAAGGGCGAGCCGATCCAGCTCGACTACCGCCTCGAGAAGGCCGACGCAGGCTGGAAGATCTACGACGTCAACGTGCTCGGCGTCTGGCTGGTCGAGCAGTACCGTGGCCAGTTCACGCAAGACATCAGCAGCGGCGGCATCGACGGCCTCATCACCAAGCTGACCGAGCGCAACAAGGGCGCGGCGAAGAGCTGATGCTTGCGCTGCCGGCCAAGCTCGACATCGCTGATGCGAGCGCGGCATTGCCCGCGCTCGCGTCGGCTGCGCAACAGGGCAGCGGCGCGCTGGTCATCGATGCCAGCGCGTTGAAGAACTTCGACTCCTCGGCAATCGCCACCTTGCTCGAGCTGCGCCGCCGTGCGCCGGGCCGCGAGTTCAGCGTCACAGGTGCGCCTGCGGCAATGGTTGAGTTGGCGACGCTTTACGGCGTGGCCGAACTTCTCGCGTTCAAGGCCTGAGCCTCACACGACTCAAGCATCTCCGTTCGGGCTGAGGTATCGAAGCCATGCGCGCCGCCCTTCGATACCTCGGGGTGAACGGTTCTGGCAAGGATCACTCCGCTTTCGCATAGCGCTTTGCGCGCAGGTTGCGCTTGATCTCGGCCAGCATCGGCCGTAGCTCGCCGCCCAGGCGCAGCGCCACGCCGGTGGTCAGGATGTCGATGATCACCAGGTGCAGCAGGCGCGACACCATCGGGCTGTAGCGGTCGTAGTCTTCCGGGTGGTCAGCGGCCAGCAGGATCTGCTGCGTGCTGTTGTTCGCCGAGCGCGCGAGCGGCGAGCCGCTGGCGGTGATGACGATCGTCGTCGCGCCCTTGCGCCGCGCGATCTCGGCGGCGTCGAGCAGATCGCGGCTGCGGCCCGAGTTGGAGATGATCACCGCGCAGTCGCCGGGCTGCAGCATCGTCGCGCTCATCACCTGCACATGACCGTCGGACACGGCGGTGGCGCTGACGCCCAAGCGAAAGAACTTGTGCTGCGCGTCCTGCGCGACGATGCCCGAGTTGCCGACGCCGTAGAACTCGATGCGCCGGCCGTTGCGCCCGGCCTCGGTCAGCGCCTGCATCGCGCGCTCGAAGGCGTGGCCCGCCGCGTCGTTGCGATACGCCAGCAGCGCGCTGACGGCGTTGTCGATCACCTTGACGACGATGTCGCCCGGCTTGTCGTCTTCATCGACCGCGCGGTGCACGAAGGGCACGCCTTCGTTGACGGTGCCGGCGAGTTTCAGCTTGAAGTCCGCCAGGCCGTCGTAGCCGACGCTGCGGCAAAAGCGCACCACCGTCGGCTTGCTCACGTGCGACCGATCGGCGAGCTCGCCGATCGGCAGCGACGCGAAGCTGCGCGCATCGGCCAGCACCAGCTTGGCCACGCGCTGCTCGGCCGGCGGCAGCGCCGGCAGCGCGGCGTGGATGCGCTCCAACATCGTCACAGCTCTTCATCCCAGGCGAATCCATCGCGCGCGATCAATGCGCTCGCTGCCGCCGGGCCCCACGAGCCGGCCGCGTACGGCCGCGGGCCGGTGGCATCGTTGCGCCACGCATCGAGTACCGGTTCGACCCAGCGCCAGGCTTCTTCCTGCTCGTCGCTGCGCACGAACAGGTTCAGCCGGCCGGCGATCGAGTCGAGCAGCAGGCGTTCATACGCACCGACGCGGTCGGCGGCAAAAGCCTTGTCGAAGTCGAGATCGAGTTGCACGGGGGTCAGCACGTCGTTGTTGCCCGTGCCTTTGGCTGCGAGCAGGTGCAGCTCCAGGCCGTCTTCCGGCTGCAGCTTGATGACGAGCTTGTTGGCGCGCGCGCTGCCGGCAAAGATGGCATGCGGCACCGGGCGGAAGTTGACGACGATCTGCGCGTCGCGCGTGCCCAGGCGCTTGCCGGTGCGCAGGTAGAACGGCACGCCGGCCCAGCGCCAGTTCTGCACTTCGGTGCGCAGCGCGACGAAGGTCTCTGTCGCGCTGCCTTCGGGCACCTTGGCTTCTTCGAGGTAGCCAAGCGCAGGCTTGCCGTCGACGTTGCCGGCGCGGTACTGGCCACGAACGACATCGCGCGCCACGCTCTCGGCCGTGAACGGCTTCAACGACTTCAGCACCTTCAACTTCTCGTCGCGGATCGCGTCGGCATCGCCGTTGGCCGGCGGCTCCATGGCGATGATCGTCAGCAGTTGCAGCGCGTGGTTCTGCACCATGTCGCGCAGGGCGCCGGTGCGGTCGTAGAAGTCACCACGCGTGCCCACGCCCAGGCCTTCGGCGATCGTGATCTGGATGTTGGCGATGCTCTCGCGCCGCCACAGCGGCTCGAACAACGCATTGCCGAAGCGCAGCGCCGTCAGGTTTTGCACCGCAGGCTTGCCGAGGTAGTGGTCGATGCGCAGTGCCTGCGCTTCGGTGAACGACGCGCGCACGACGCGGTTGATCTCCTGCGCGCTCGCCAGGTCGTGTCCGAGCGGCTTCTCGAGCACCACGCGCACGTCGGAGCCGTTCAGGCCGGCGCTGCCGAGCTGTGCGCAAATCTGCGTGAACAGGTGCGGGCTCGTCGCCAGGAAGAACACCTTGACGTCGGCGCCGCGCTCGTCGAGCCACTGCTTCAGGCCGGCGTAGTGCTCGGGCTGCGCGAGATCCATGCGCCGGTAGTGCAGCAGTTGCGCAAAGCGCGCGAACTCGTCGTCTGTCGGCCGTTTCGAGGCATCGACCTCGCAGAACTTGTCCTTGATGAAGGCGCGGTACTGATCGTCGCTGCGCTCGTCGCGTGCCACCGCGAGGATGCGGCCGTCGGCCGGCAGCTTGCCGTGGCGCCACGCCTGGAACAGCGCCGGCATCAGCTTGCGCCACGTCAGGTCGCCGGTGCCGCCGAAGAGAACGAGATCGAAGGACATCACGAAAAGCGCCGAGGACGATCCGTCAACGACGATGTAATTAAGTTACGAAGAAGATGATGCATCAGTTTCGTAAAGCGGTCAACGCGCGGCCGGGGCGCGTATTCTTCGACAACCATGAACCAGCTCGACCAACTCAAGCAGTACACCACCGTCGTTGCCGACACAGGCAACTTCAAGCAGCTCGCGCAGTTCGCGCCGCGCGACGCCACCACCAACCCGACGCTGATCCTCAAAGCAGTGCAGCAGCCCGAGTACGCGCCGCTGCTGGCCGAGACGGTGGCGGCGGTCAAAGGCAAGGCGCTCGACCGCGTGGTCGATCAGGTGCTGGTGCGCTTCGGCGTCGAGATCTTGAAAGTCGTGCCCGGCCGCGTCAGCACCGAAGTCGACGCCCGCCTGTCGTTCGACACCGCAGCGACGATCGCGCGCGCACACCGCTTGATCGAGCTTTACGAGCGCGCCGGCATCGGCCGCGAGCGCGTGCTGATCAAGATGGCGTCGACATGGGAAGGCATCCAGGCCGCCAAGGCGCTGGAGCACGAAGGCATCCGCTGCAACCTGACGCTGCTCTTCGCGTTCTGCCAGGCGGTGGCCTGCGGCGAGGCCGGCGTGCGTCTGATCTCGCCCTTTGTCGGCCGCATTTACGACTGGCACAAGAAGGCAGCCGGTGCCGCATGGGACGAAGCAGCGATGGCCGGCGCCAACGACCCGGGTGTCAAGTCGGTCGCGCACATCTACACCTTCTACAAACACTTCGGCATCGAGACCGAGGTCATGGGCGCGAGCTTTCGCAACGTCGGCCAGATCCAGGCACTTGCCGGCTGCGATCTGCTGACGATCAGCCCGGACTTGTTGGCGCAGTTGCAGGCCTCCAATGACCCCTTGCCACGCGCGCTCGATCCGACCGCGGCGAAGGCGGCCACCGTCAGCGCTGCCACCTACAACGAGACGACATTTCGTTGGGCGTTGAACGACGATCCGATGGCGAGCGACAAACTGGCCGAAGGCATCCGCGCGTTTGCCGCTGACGCCGTGAAGCTCGACAAGATGATTCAAGACATCAAATGATCCGCTGCGACACCACCACCGCCTGGGCTGCGCTGCGCGGCCACTTCGAAGCGCACGGCCGCGTGTTCGACTTGCGAGAAGCCTTCATCCGCGACACCGAGCGCACGCAAGGCCTGACCTGGTCCGCGCCCGAGATTCACGCCGATCTGTCGAAGAACCTGATCGACACCGCAACGCTGCACTTCCTGCATGACCTGGCGCGTGAGTGCGGCGTCGAGCAGCACCGCGACGCGATGTTCCGAGGCCAGCCCATCAATGTCACCGAAGGCCGCGCCGTGCTGCACACGGCCTTGCGCGCACCGCGCGGCGCCGGGCCGTTTTCCGACGAAGTGCACGACGTGCTCGACGCGATGTTCGCCTACGCCGAGCGCGTGCGCGACACCGCGGCCAGCGGCATCCGCCACGTCGTCAACATCGGCATCGGCGGCAGCGACCTCGGGCCGCAGATGGCCGTCGTCGCGCTCGAACCGTTCGTGCACCCGGCGCTGACGATGCACTTCGTCAGCAACGTCGACGGCCACGATCTGGCGCGCGTGCTGCGGCGGCTGAAGGCCGAAGAAACGCTGTTCATCGTCGCTTCGAAGACCTTCACGACGCAGGAGACGATGGCCAACGCGATGGCTGCGCGCGCGTGGTTCCTCGCGCAAGGCATGAAGGAAGCCGACATCGCCAAACACTTCGTCGCCACGACGACCAACATCAAGGCCGCGGCGCAGTTCGGCATCGACACGACGTTCGGCTTCTGGGATTGGGTCGGCGGCCGCTACTCGCTGTGGAGCGCGATCGGGTTGCCCATCGCGCTGGCCATCGGCGCCGCGCCGTTCCGCTCGTTGCTCGAAGGCGCGCATGCGATGGACCGCCACTTCGCCGAAGCGCCGCTGTCCTGCAACCTGCCGCTGCAACTCGGCCTGCTCGACGTCTGGTACCGCAACTTCCACGGCTTCACCAGCCGCAGCGTCGCGCCGTACCACCAGGGCCTGGCGCGCTTTCCGGCGTACCTGCAGCAGCTCGAAATGGAGAGCAACGGCAAGCGCGTCGACATGGCCGGCGAGCCGGTACCCTTTGCGACGAGCCCTGTCGTCTGGGGCGAGCCCGGCACCAACGGCCAGCATGCGTACTTCCAGATGCTGCACCAGGGCACGGACGTGGTGCCGGTGGAATTCATCGCCGTGCGCACGCCGAGCCACGGCCTGGCCGACCAGCACACCAAGCTGCTCGCCAACTGCCTCGCGCAAAGCCAGGCGCTGATGCTCGGCAAGAGCGCCGAAGAAGCGATGAAGGAGTCGGCGCCGACCGCGTCGGCCACGCTCGACCGCGCGCAACTGGCGCAGCACCGCAGCTTCCCCGGCAACCGGCCGAGCACGACCTTCGTGCTCGAAGCGTTGACGCCGCGCTCGCTCGGTGCGCTGACGGCGCTCTATGAGCACCGCGTCTTCACCAGCGGCGCGCTGTGGGGCATCAACAGCTTCGATCAGTGGGGCGTCGAGTTGGGCAAGGCGCTGGCCAACCAGTTGCTGCCGCGCTTTGCCTCGGGTGATGTTCAGGGCCTCGACGGCTCGACGGCGGCGCTGTTGAAACGTCTGGCCTCCTGAGCCCGGAAAGCCGCGGCGTCGATCAAAGCTTGGTGCCGCCGCTGGCATCGATGACCTGGCCGGTGGTCCACGCGCCATCGGGCCCGACAAGAAACGCCACCACGCCGGCAATGTGCTCCGGCTGACCCAGACCGGGCATCGCCTGAATCGCCTTCAACGTCTCGGCGCCGCCGGGACCGTGCATCCACGCGCTCATTCGCGTGTCGATCGCACCAGGCGCCACGGCATTGACGCGGATCTGCCGCGGCGCAAACTCCTGCGCCCAGTGCAGCGTCAGCACGTCGATGAAGCCTTTGCTCGCCGAGTACGCCGGGATGCCGGGGAAGGTAGTGCGCGTGACCAGCGACCCCAGGTTGACGATGTTGCCGCCGTCGGCCAGCAGCGGCAACGCGCGCTGCGTCACGAAGAACACGCTGCGCATGTTGACGGCGGCCAGCGTGTCGAAAGACTCGGCCGTCATCTCCGCGGTCGATGCGAACGGCGCCAGCCCGGCGTTGTTGACCAGGATATCGAGCTTCTTGCCGGCGAGCTGCCTGGCCACGCGGTCCATCAGCTCGAACGGGCCATTCGCGGAAGCCAGATCGGCTTGCACCGCGCTGGCACGGCCGCCCCCAGCCTCGATCTCGGCAACGAGTCGCCTCGCCTCGTCCGCGCCGCTGCCGTAGTGCGCAATGACCTGCGCGCCGTCGGCTGCCAGGCGTTTGGCGATCGCCGCGCCGATGCCGCGTGAGGCGCCGGTGACGAGGGCCGCGCGGCCGGCCAGTGTTTGGTTGGAAGTGCTCATCGGATTCTCCTTAAATTGACCATTTGGTCAAAAACGATGCAAAAAATGGCGGAGGGTCTCCGCCGGCGGGGAAAAACTTCAGGGGCGCGAATCGAGCACCGACAAGGCTTGCGCCACCACGCGCTTCAAGCGCGCCGCGCCCGGCCGCGTGCGCGCCATCACGCGCAGGCCGCTCATCGCCGTCATCAGGTGGTCGGCCAGTTCCTGCGGCTTCGCCGCGCTGGCCACGGAGCGATCGGCCTGGCCGCGCACCACGGCGCCCTTGAGCAGCGCGTGCGTGTCGTTCCACTTGGCGTGCAGCCGCTGCTCGATGTCGTCGTCGTCGATGCCTTCGAGCAGCCCCGCGCTGACGATGCAGCTCTGGCGTTGCGGATCGCCGCTCGCGCAGTCTTGCGAGAGGGCATCGAAGAAGCGCTGCAGCGCCTGCCGGCCGTCGGGCGCGGACTGCATCAGCGCCTGCACACCGGCCCAGCGCGCCGTCGCGCACTCGACGGCGGCGAGGTACATCGCCTTCTTGTCGCCGAAGGTGTTGTACAGGCTCTGCTTGCCCAGCCCCGACGCTGCTTCGAGCTGCGCCAGCGACGTTCCGTCGTAGCCGCGCTCGACGAAGACATCGGCCACCTGTTGCAAGGTGGCGGCGGGAGAAAAGGATCTGCTGCGGCTCAAGGCCCGCAGCTTAGCCGATATTTGACCGGTCAGTAAATATCAACGTTGAGGGGAGGCCAGCCACGCCTGCGCCAACCGCACCCACATCGTTGCGCCGAGCGGGATCAGGTCGTCGTTGAAGTCGTAGCTCGGGTTGTGCAGCATGCACGGCCCGTCGGCGTGGCCGAGCTCGCGGTGCGCGCCGTCGCCGTTGCCGATGAGGAAGTAGCAGCCCGGCTTGGCTTGCAGGAAGTAGCTGAAGTCTTCGGCGCCCATCGTCGGCTCGAACTCGAGCACGTTGTCCTTGCCGGCCACCTCGGCGGCCACCTTGCGGAAGAACGCCGTCTCTGCGTCGTGGTTGATCGTCGGCGGGTAGTTGCGCTCGAAGACGAACTCGCACTGCGCGCCGAAGGCGGCGCAGGTGTGCTCGGCCACGGCTTGCATGCGCTGCTCGATCATGTCGAGCACTTCGAGCGTGAAGGTGCGCACCGTGCCTTCGATGACGCAGCTGTCGGGCACGACGTTGGTCGCTTCGCCGGCATGGATCATCGTCACCGAGATCACGCCGGCGTCGATCGGCCGCTTGTTGCGCGTGATGATGGTTTGGAAGCCCTGCACCATCTGGCAGGCGATCGGCACCGGGTCGATGCCGTTGTGCGGCAGCGCGGCGTGGCTGCCCTTGCCGCGGATGGTGATCTTGAATTCGTTCGACGAAGCAAAGCAGGGCCCGCTCTTGACGCCGAACTGTCCGGCCTTCATGCCCGGCCAGTTGTGCGCGCCGAAGATTGCCTCCATCGGGAACTTGTCGAACAGGCCGTCCTTGATCATCTCGCGCGCGCCGCCGCCGCCTTCTTCGGCCGGCTGGAAGATCAGGTAGACCGTGCCGTCGAAGTCGCGTTGCTTGGAAAAATGCTTGGCCGCGCCGAGCAGCATCGCCGTGTGGCCGTCGTGGCCGCAGGCGTGCATCTTGCCGGGGTGCTTGCTGGCGTGCGCGAAGCGGTTGTGCTCGGTCATCGGCAGCGCGTCGATGTCGGCGCGCAAGCCGACGGCGCGCGACGACGTGCCGCTCTTGACGATGCCGACCACGCCCGTCGTGCCCATGCCGCGGTGAATCGGGATGCCCCAGTCGGTCAGCGCCTTGGCGATCAGGTCGCTGGTGCGGTTCTCTTCGAAGCACAGCTCCGGATGGGCGTGAAGGTCGCGCCGCAGCGTGGTGATGCCGGGGGCATCGGCGAGGATCGATTCGATGGCGAACATGGCAGGACTCTCCATACAGAGAACCAGTCTACGCCGCGAGCAAAGCCTCAGTGAATGAAGCGGTCGTCGCGCGAGTACATCGACAGATCGACGAAGCGCGACCCGTCGTGCGACGTGTTCGAGTAGCGCACCGTCATGCCGCCGAGGTCGAAGTTCGAGCGCTCCAGCGTGCTGACGAAGTTGGCGCGCGTCAGCGTCTTGCCCGTGGCCTGCAGCGACATCACCAGCGCCTTGGCCGTCAGGTAGCCCTCCAGGCCGCCGTAGGACAGCGCCACGCCGGGTCGTGACCTTCCCATCGCCTCCTGGAACTCGCGCGAGATCGCGTGCTTGCGCTCCCACGGGCTCGGCACCACCTGCGCAAACACCATGCCGTGCGCCAGCGGCCCGAGGTCGGCGGCGAGTTGTGTCGAGCCCGAGTTGACAGCCATGAACGTCGTCTTGATGCGCGTCTTGCGCGCTTTGGCGATCAGCTTGGCGTACACGCCGGCGCTACCGTGGTTGAACAGCATGTCGGGCGGCGCAGCGGCGATCTGGCCCGCCATCGCATCGAGCTGCGCATCGCCGACGTCGCCCTTGAACGGCAGCGGCAAGGTCACGTTCATGCCGAACTCGGCGGCGGCGATCTTGACGTTTTCGAGGTGGGCACGGCCGACATCGGAGTCGGCGTGCAGCAGGCCGACGGTCTTCAGGCCGGTGCGCTGGCCCCATTCCATCAGCGCGCGGAACTCGTCGCGGTGTTCGGCGCGCAGCGGAAACACCATCGGCGAATGCGGCCGGCGCAGGCTCGGCGAGCCGGCCATCGGGCCGAAGAAAGGCACGCGCAGCTCTTCGGCCACCTTGGCCACCGCGGTCGAGGGGCCGCCTTCCTGCGAGGCGAAGAGGATGAACGCGCCTTCGGCCAGCAGCTTGCGTGCATTGGCTTCGGCTGCAGCCGACGAGTTGTCGTCGTCCAGCGTGCGCAGCACGAGCTTGCGGCCGTGAACGCCGCCGGCCGCGTTGACGCTATCGAAGTGCAGCTTGATGCCGTCCAATGCCGCCACGCCGTAGCGGTTCTTGCCGCCTTGCAGCGTGATGTTCTGGCCGATCACGATCTCCGCGGCGCTGACGCCGGGCTCTGCGGCGTGCAGCGATACAGGACAGGCTGCTGCGGCCATCAGGCCCAGGAGGTCGCGGCGAGACTGTCCGGGGCGTGAGCGGGCTTTCATGCCCGCTATGCTAGCGTCGAACCTTGCCGTCGGCGCTCAAGATCGTCAGGTCGACGAAGCGCGAGCCCGTGTGTTTGCCGGGGCTGAAATCGACGAAGAAGCCGCCGAGGTTGAGTTCGCGCAGCGACTCCATGCTGGCGATCAACGCCTCGGCACTCGGCGCGCCGTTGATCCTCTTGACCGCTTCGCTGAAGGTCTTGGCGGCAACGAAGCCTTCGATGCTGCTGTAGTTGGGCTCGAACTTGTCGCCGTCGGTGGCCTTGCCCGCGGCCAGGTACTCGCCCGACAGCGGCGACACCGGCGAGTACGGGTACGGCATGACCTGGCTGACGATGACGCCGCGCGCATCGGCGCCGAGCTCGTCGGCCAGGGCCTTGGTGCCGACGAAGCTGACGTTGTAGAAGGCGCCGCCGTAGCCGGCCTTGCGCGCTTCGCGGATGAACGCAGCGCACGACTTGTAGGCGCTGATCTGCACGATCGCGTCGGGCTTGCCGGCGAGGATCGTCTTCACCGCGGCGGCCACGTCCACCGTGTTGCGCTCGACGGTGCCGAGCGCAGCCGGTTCGAGATTCAGCGGCTTCAACGCGCGCAGCACGCCGTCGAGGCCGGCCTTGCCGTAGCTGTCGTTCTGGTGAAAGACGGCAATGCGCTTGGCGCCGATCGATGTCACCTGCTTGACGATCTCGGCCGTCTCGTCGAAGTACGACGCGCGCACGTGGAAGGCGATACGGTTGAACGGCTCGCGCAGCGCCTGCGCGCCGGTGAACGGCGCGACGAAGGGCACCTGCGCCGCGCTGGCCAGCGGCAGCGCTGCGAGGCTCGTCGGCGTGCCGATGTAGCCGAAGAGCGCGAACACGCCGTCCTTGATCAGGCGGTCGGTGTTGGCCTTGCAGCGGTCGGGCTCGTAGCCGTCGTCCAGGCTCCTCAGCTCGATCGTGCGGCCGTTGACGCCGCCCTTGGCGTTGAGGCGGTCGAAGAACAGCAGGGCGCCGCGCTTGAACTGCTCGCCCAGCTGCGCGGCCGGGCCGCTGAACGGCGCCGACTGGCCGAGCACGATGGCCTTGGGCGCCGACTGCGCCCACAGCGGCGCGGCGAGCGACGCTGCGGCCGCGCCGGCGACCCGCTTGAGCGCCTGGCGGCGCGCGTGCGAATGCGATGGACGAAGCATCTTCACTCTCCTCTGATTTTCAGCGGCGGACCTTGCCATCGCCGGTGAGCATCGACAGATCGACAAAACTCGATGCCACGTGGTCGCGTGCGCCGAAGTCCACCATGAAGCCGCCGAAGTCGGCGCGCTGGATCGACTCGAGGCCGGCGATCAACTGCTCGCGCGTCGCGTTCTTCGGCGCGCGCTTCAGGCCCTCGGTGAAGACCTTCGCCGCCAGATAGCCTTCGAGGCTCGAGTAGTTGGCCTGCACGCTGCCGGCCTTGGTCGCCGCGGCGACGAACTCGCGCGTGATCGGCACCGAGGCGGTGTACGGAAACGGCACCACCTGGCTGATCATCACGCCGGCGCCTTCGTTCTTCAACTCGTCGGCCAACGCTTGCGTGCCGACGAACGAGACGTTGAAGAAAGTGCCGCCGAAGCCGGCCTTGCGCGCTTCGCGGATGAAGGCGGCGCAGGACTTGTAGGCGCTGATCTGGACGACGGCATTGGCGCTCTTCGGCACGATGTCGGCCACCGCCTTGGCCACGTCCACCGTGTTGCGCTCGACGGTGCCGGTGGCCACCGGCTCGAGGTTGCGGCGCTTCAAGGCGCGCACCGTGCCTTCGAGGCCGGCCTTGCCGTAGGCGTCGTTCTGATAGAACACCGCGATGCGATTCAGGCCGAGCGAGGTGAGTTGTTTGACGATCAGCTCGGTCTCGTCGTAGTACGACGCGCGCAGGTGAAAGATCGATCGCGAGAACGGCTCGCGCAGGATCTCGGCGCCGGTGAACGGCCCGAAGAAAGGGATCTTCTCTTCGTTGATCAGCGGCAGCGCGGCGGCGCAGGTCGGCGTGCCGACGTAGCCGAGAAGCGCAAACGCATCGTCCTTGATGAACTTTTCGGTGTTCGCCTTGCAGCGGTCGGGCTCGTAGCCGTCGTCGGCGACACGCAATTCGAGCGTCTGGCCGTTGATGCCGCCGCCGGCGTTGACCTGGTCGATCCAGAGCCTGGCGCCGGCGTTCATCTGGATGCCCAGTTGCGCTGCCGGGCCGGACAGAGCGACGGATTGGCCGATCAGCAGGCTGCGCGTTTGCGCGAAGGCAGGCAGGGCGAGCGCGGCGGAGCCGGCGAGGGAGCGCTTCAAGAGGGTGCGGCGTTGCATGGCGGCGTGTCGAGGGAAGAGAAAGTCCGGCAAGTGTCCTTTCAATGGCGCAGCGACTGTGCTGGGCGGCGCTCACACCGCGGCGCTCGTTGTGCAATAGTTCATTCATGAATGCCACAGTTGCGCCGGCTCTTTCATCCCGCATCGTTCACGCCGCCTGTCCGCACGATTGCCCCGACACCTGCGCCATGCGCGTCACGGTCGAGGGTGGGCGCGTCGTGCGCATCCAGGGCGACCCCGACCATCCGACGACACAAGGCGTGCTCTGCACCAAGGTCAGCCGCTACGCCGAGCGCACTTATCACGACGAGCGCGTGACGTATCCCATGAAACGCGTCGGCGCCAAGGGCCGCGGCGAATTCGTGCGCGTGAGTTGGGATGAGGCGCTGGCCGACATCGCCGCGCGCTTGAAGCAGATCGCAGCGCGTGACCCGCAAGCCGTCGTGCCCTACAGCTATGCCGGCACGATGGGCCTGGTGCAGGGCGAGGCGATGGCGCAGCGCTTCTTCCACAAGCTCGGCGCGTCGCTGCTCGACCGCACGATCTGCTCTGCGGCCGGCGGCGATGCCATCGCCGCCACCTACGGCGCCAAGGTCGGCATGCAGACGCGCTTCTTTGCCGAGAGCCAGCTCGTCGTCATCTGGGGCAGCAACTCGATCGCCAGCAACCTGCACTTCTGGACGCTGGCGCAAGAGGCCAAGCGCCGCGGCGCGAAGCTGATCGCGATCGATCCGCGGCGCACCGAGACGGCCGAGAAGTGCCATCAGCACATCGCGCTGCTGCCCGGCACCGACGGCGCGCTGGCGCTCGGCGTGATGCACGAACTCGTCGCGCAGCAGTGGCTCGATCACGACTACATCGAACGCCACGTCGAGGGCTTCGAGCGCCTGCAAAAACGCATCGCCGAGTGGCCGCCGGAGCGCGCCGCCGAGGTCTGCGGCATCAGCGCCGACGAAGTGCGCGGCCTGGCGCGTGACCTCGGCACGACGAAGCCGGCGGCGATTCGCTTGAACTACGGCATGCAGCGCGTCAAGGGCGGCGGCAATGCGACGCGGCTGATCGCGCTGCTGCCCTGCCTCACCGGCGCCTGGCGGCAGCGCGCCGGCGGCCTGCTGCTGTCGAGCTCGGGCTGGTTCAAGCGCTACCGCAATCCGTCGCTCGAACGGCCCGATCTGCTGGCCGGGCGTCGCCCGCGCACGATCAACATGAGCACGATCGGCGGCGACCTGCTGCACGAATCGTCAGCGGCGTTCGGGCCGAAGATCGAAGCGCTGATCGTCTACAACAGCAACCCGGTGGCGGTGGCGCCGGAGTCGAAGAAGGTCGTCGCCGGTTTCGCGCGCGACGATCTGTTCACCGTCGTGCTCGAGCACTTCATGACCGACACCGCCGACCATGCGGACTACGTGCTACCGGCGACGACGCAGCTCGAGCACCTCGACGTGCACGGCACCTACGGTCACACCGACATCATGTGGAACGAGCCGGCGATCGCGCCGATCGGCGAGGCCAAGCCCAACACGCAGATTTTTCGCGAACTCGCGGCGCGCATGGGCTTTGCCGATGCCTGCTTCGCCGACGACGACGAGACGCTGGCGCGCCAGGCCTTCGACTGGGCCGCCATCGGCACGAGCTTCGACGCGTTGCGCGAACGCGGCTGGGCCAGCTTGCCGATCGTCGACGCGCCGTTCGCCGACGGCGGCTTCGCCACCGACAGCGGCAAGGCACAGGTCGATGTCTGCGGCCTCGGCGTGCCCGAGCACGTGCCCAATCACGAGAGCCTGCTGTCGTCACCCGAACTCGCGGCGCGCTTTCCGCTGGCGATGATCTCGCCGCCGGCGCGCCACTTCCTGAACTCGAGCTTCGTCAACGTGAAGAGCCTGCGCAGCATCGAGGGCGAGCCGCTGCTCGAGATGCACGCCGACGATGCCGCTGCGCGCAGCATCGACAGCGGTGCGATGGTGCGCGTCTTCAACGAGCGCGGCGAGTACCGCTGCAGATGCGAGGTCAGCCAGCGTGCGCGGCCGGGCGTCGTCAACGGCCTGGGCGTCTGGTGGCGCAAGCTCGGCGCCAACGGATGCAACGTCAACGAGTTGACGAGCCAGCGCCTGACCGACATCGGCCGCGCGCCGACGTTCTACGACTGCCTGGTCGAAGTCGAGTCGTGCGGCGCTGGGCGCTGATGGCCGGCGTCGGTGTCGCGGGCATGGCGGCGCTGATCGGCGTGGCGTGTCTGGCTGTCGGCTGTTCGACGATCGGCTACTACGCGCAATCGGTCGGCGGCCATCTCGAGCTGCTGTCGCGCGCGAAAGGGATCGATGAAGTCAGCGCTGCCGAATCGACGCCGGCCGCGCTGCGCGACCGCCTCGCACTCGCCACGCGCATCCGCGACTTTGCGGTGACCGACCTCGGCCTGCCCGACAACCGCAGCTACCGCCGCTACAGCGACCTCGGCCGCAACGCCGCCGTCTACAACGTGACGGCGGCCGCCGAGCTGTCGTTGAAGCTCGAAACCTGGTGCTTCCCCGTCGTCGGCTGCGTCGGCTACCGCGGCTACTACGACCGCGCCGCCGCCGATGCCGAGGGCGCGGCGCTGCGCGCGCGCGGCCTCGAAGTCAACGTCTACGGCGTGCCCGCGTACTCCACCCTCGGCAAGCTCGACTGGCTCGGCGGCGATCCGCTGCTCAACACCTTCATCAACTGGTCGGAGGGCGAGTTGGCGCGCCTGGTCTTCCACGAACTCGCACACCAGGTCGTCTATGCCGAGGGCGACACGATGTTCAACGAGTCGTTCGCGACGGCGGTCGAGCGCATCGGCGTGCAGCGCTGGTTGGCGCAACACGCCGGCGACGAAGCGCGCGCGCAGTACGCGGCGCAAGACGCGCGGCGCGAGGACTTCCGCGCGTTGACCACGCGGTTTCGCGACCGCTTGCACGCGCTCTACACCAGCGCCGCGTCCGATGCCGACAAACGCGAGGGCAAAGCCGCGCTGATGCGCGAGTTGCGCGCCGAACACGTGAAGATCAAAGCGGAGCGCTGGAACGGTTTCGCCGGCTACGACGGCTGGTTCGAGCGCGCCAACAACGCCAGCTTCGGCGTGCTCGCCGCGTACAACGAACTCGTGCCGCCGTTCGAGCGTCTGTACGAACGTGAAGGCCGGGACTTCAAGCGCTTCTACGCCGAGGCTGCGCGTTTGGCCGCCTTGCCGAAGGACCAGCGCCACGCGAAACTCCAAGACACCTCCCTCAACCGTTCGCCCTGAGGTATCGAAGGGCCGGCCTGAGCTTGTCGAAGGCCTCTTTCAGAGAGTCACCCCATGCCCGACATCAAGATCCACCGCGACCACACCCTCGGCCTGCCCAAGGCGCGCAAGATCGCCTCGAAGTGGGCCGAAGACGTCGAAGCCAAATTCGACATGGCCTGCACGATCACCGAAGGCGAGTTCAGCGACACCGTGCACTTCACCCGCAGCGGCGTCAACGGCACGCTGATCGTCGCCGCCGACCACTTCGACCTCAACGCGAAACTGGGGTTCCTGCTCGGCGCGTTCTCGAAAAGCATCGAGAGCGAGATCAAGAAGAATCTGGATGGGCTGCTGGCGAAGAGCACAGCAGAGAACAAGCCGGCTGCGAAGAAGGCAGCCAAGAAGTAGCGTGTTCTGCTACTTCAACGACTCGATCAGCTCGACGTACTCGCCCATCGCCGCGTCGCTGCTCTTGCCCTTGATCCCGTTCCAGGCGTCCCAC
>CADEEN010000013.1 GCA_902826345.1 uncultured Burkholderiales bacterium
TAGCCGCCGGGGCCGCCGCCGATGACGACGACGTCGAAATTATTGGTGCTCATGGTCAGGTCCTTGGCCGGTCAAGCGGCCGCCGCGGAACCGGCTTCGCCGGGCCGCTGGCGGGCCTTGCAGGCCGCATGTCCGCGAGACGCGGCCATTCCTCTGCCCGTCCAAGCCAACGCAGGTTGGCTTGGAGCCGCGGGCCTCGGCCCCCTCGGGGGGAGGCGCCGAAGGCGCTTCGGGGGGGTCTCTGATGGCCCTCAAGTCCACCATCTACAAAGCGCAGTTGCAGATCGCCGACATGGACCGCGGCATCTATGCCGACCATGCGTTGACGCTGGCGCTGCACCCGAGCGAGACCGAGGAGCGCATGATGGTGCGGCTGCTCGCCTTTGCCCTCTTCGCGCCGAAGGACGACCACCACGGCAAGCTCGAATTCGCGCGCGGGCTGTCCGACACCGACGAGCCCGACCTGTGGCAGCTCGACCTGACCGGCGCGCTCGTGCACTGGATCGAGGTCGGCCACCCCGACGAGCGCCGCATGCAGCGCGCCGCGTCGCGCGCCGAGCGCGCCACCTTCATCGCCTACTCGGCGAGTTCGCTGGTGTGGTGGGCCGGCGTGAAGAACAAGCTCAGCCGCACCGCGCGCCTGTCGGTCTTTCAGTTGCCCGCAGAACAGAGCCAGGCGCTGGCCGCGCTGGCCAAACGCTCGATGCAACTGCAGATCAGCGTGCAGGACGGCAGCGTCTGGTTCAACGCCGCCGATGCCAACGTCGAAGTCACCTTGCAGCCGCTGTTGTCGTCGTGAAACTGCTCATCACTTTCGCCCTGCTCATCGCCGCCATGCCCACCCACGCCCAAACACCGCCCGACGACCCCTACCTCTGGCTCGAAGAGGTGCAAGGCGACAAGGCCTTGTCCTGGGTGCGCGAGCGCAACCGCGAGTCGCGTGCGGTGCTGGAGAAGTTCCCGCGATTCGAGACGATGCGCACGCGCCTGCTGGATATCCTCGACTCGAAAGAGAAGATCCCCGACGTCTCGCGCCGCGGCGGCTTCTTCTACAACCTGTGGCAGGACGCGAAGAACCCGCGCGGACTGTGGCGGCGCACCACGCTGGCCGAGTACCGCAAACCGCAACCGGCGTGGGAGACCGTGCTCGATCTCGACGCGCTCGGCGCCGCCGAGAAAGAGAACTGGGTCTGGAAAGGCGCCACCTGCCTCGGCCCGGCCTACGAGCGCTGCGTGCTCTCGCTGTCGCGCGGCGGCGCCGACGCCAGCGTGCAGCGCGAGTTCGACACGCGCAGCAAGCGCTTCGTCGACGCCAAGGACGGCGGCTTCACCTTGCCCGAGGCCAAAGGCTCGGTCGACTGGATCGACAACGACACGCTCTACGTCGCCACAGACTTCGGCCCCGGCTCGATGACCGATTCCGGCTATCCGCGCATCGTCAAGCGCTGGCGGCGCGGCACGCCGCTGTCTGCCGCGGTGACGGTGTTCGAAGCCGAAGCCAAGGACGTGGCGGCCTCCGTCAGCGTCGATCACACGCCGGGCTTCGAGCGCACCGTCTTCGTCCGCGCGACCGACTTCTACAACAGCAAGAGCTGGTTGCTGGAGAAGAACGACAAGCTGACGCCGATCGACTACCCGAGCGACGCCGGCTTCTCGTTCTGGCGCGAGCGCGTGCTGATCGAGTTGAAGAGCGACTGGAAGCTGGACGATCGCACCTGGCCGCGCGGCTCGCTGCTCACCGCGGACGCCGCCGCTTACCTGAAGGGCGAGCGCCAGTTGGCGGCGCTGTTCACGCCAACGGCGACGCGCTCGCTCAACAGCGTCACGACGACGCGCGATCGGGTGCTGCTGTCGATCCTCGACAACGTGGCTGGCCGCATCGAAGAGTGGAAGGCTGACGGCAGCCGGTGGACGAAGCGCGAAGTGCAGGCGCCCTTTCCCGGCACGCTCGGCGTGCGCGCGCTGCACGACCCGCTGCTCGGCGAGAAGGACACGCTGGCCGAGCAGTACCTGCTGACCTACACCGACTTCCTCACCCCCGATTCGCTGATGCTCGGCGCCACCGGCAGCGACGCGAGGGAGACGCTGAAGTCCCGCCCGCGCTTCTTCGACAGCAGCGGCATGAAGGTCGAGCAGCGCTTCGCCAAGTCCAAGGACGGCACGCGCGTGCCCTACTTCGTCGTCTGGCCGAAAGACGCGAAGGCCGACGGCAGGAACCCGACGCTGCTCTACGGCTACGGCGGCTTCGAGGTGCCGATGCTGCCCTGGTACTCCGGCGGCTTCGGCAGCGCGTGGTACGAACAGGGCGGCGTGCTGGTGGTGGCCAACATCCGCGGCGGCGGCGAGTTCGGGCCGGCCTGGCACCGCGCCGCGATCACGCAGAACAAGCAGAAGAGCTACGACGACTTCGCCGCCGTCGCCGAAGACCTGATCGCCACCAAGGTGACGTCGGCCCGACACCTCGGCATCGAAGGCGGCAGCAACGGCGGCCTGCTCGTCGGCGCGGTCATGCTGCAACGGCCCGAGCTCTTCAACGCCGTCGTCTGCCAGGTGCCGCTGCTCGACATGCAGCGCTATCACAAGCTGCTCGCCGGCGCGAGCTGGATGGCCGAGTACGGCGACCCGGACAAGCCCGACGAATGGGCCTTGATCCAGAAGTACAGCCCGTACCAGAACCTGCGCAAGGACGCCAAGCTGCCGAAGGTGCTGTTCATCACCAGCACGCGCGACGACCGCGTGCACCCCGGCCACGCGCGCAAGATGGCCGCGCGCATGGCCGAGCAGGGCCATGCGCATCTGTACTACGAGAACATCGAAGGCGGCCACGGCGCCGCTGCAGACAACAAGCAGCGCGCCGACATGATGGCGCTCGAGTTCAGTTTTCTGTGGCAGCAGCTGGCGCGTTGAGCGCCAGCCAGGCCGGCGCTTCACTTCGCGCGCTCGACGGCAGCCGCGGCGACGGCCGAGAGCGCGAAATCGTCCACAGCCGCTGCGGTATAGAGTCGGTGCGTGAACGCATCGTGCGTTCACGCTGCGCAACACCATGACCATCGCGATCCACCACAACATCAGCGCCGCCCGCTTCGAAGCCACCGTCGATGGTCAGCCCTGCGTTTGCCACTACCGCGTCTTCGGCAAGACGTTGATGCTGACCCACACCGGCGTGCCGCCGGCGCTGCGCGGGCGGGGCATCGCGGCGCAGTTGGTGCAGGCCGCACTCGACCATGCGCGTGCGATGCAGTTGAAGGTGCGGCCCGATTGCAGCTACGCCGAGGCGTACATGCAGCGCCACCCCGAGACGATCGATCTTCTCAACGAATGACACGCCCGATGGACCCACGCGCCGCCGATGTTCTGCAGTTCTGGTTCGCCGGCAGCGCCGCGCCGCGCGCCGAATGGTTCCGCAAGGATCCGGCCTTCGATGCACTGATCGCCGAACGTTTCGGCCTGCTGGTCGAACGAGCGCTGCGCGGTGAACTCGCCGCCTGGGCGACGCATGCCGACAGTGCGCTGGCGCAGGTGATCGTGCTCGACCAGTTCACGCGCAACATCTTTCGCGACGCGCCGCGCGCGTTCGCCGGCGACACGCTGGCGCTGGCCGCGGCGCAGGCGATGGTGGCGCGCGGCGACGATTTGTCCCTGCCGCCGCTGCGGCGGCAGTTCGTTTACTTGCCCTACGAACACGCCGAGGACATGGCGATGCAGCGCGAGTCGCTGCGCTTGTTCGCCGCGCTCGCCGACAGTGATGCATCACGGGCCGACGCCGCGGACTACGCGCGCCGGCATGCGGTGATCATCGAGCGCTTCGGCCGCTTCCCGCACCGCAATGCGATCCTCGGGCGCAAGTCCAGCGCCGAAGAACTGGCCTTCCTCGAGCAACCGGGCTCGCGCTTCTAGCAGTCGTTGTCTAGCGGTCGCTGCCCGAGATCTGCGCGGCTTCCTGCTCGCGCAGCTTCACGCACTCGGCATGCGCGCTGACCGCAGGGTTCTGGCACTCGCGCTTGATGCACAACTGCATCGAGAAGAAGTTGCGCTCGCCGCAGCGGGCCCGCGGGTCGTTGGATTCGACGGTGACCGGCTTGACGTTGCGCCCGGCCGTCGCGTCGGCCACGCGCGGCGCGGCCGCATCGAGCGGCGCGCTGCGCGGCAGCGGCGCATCGAGGCTGCGCGCCGGCGCCGAGGCGGCCGCGCCGATCGTCGGCGCCGACGCTGCGGTGGCCGCCGTACGCGGCGCGCGCGCCGGCAGCACCGAGAGGATGGTTTCGTTGCCGCCGCTGTCGGCCGGACGCGTTGCGCCGACCGGCGCACTCGCCGCGACGCTGATCACAGAAGGCGCGGCCGCGCTGGCCGCCGCCGTCGTCGTCGCCGGCACGGCTGCGCTCCTGGCCACCGGCGCCGGCTCGGCGCGCGTCGGCGCATCGCCGCGCGTGTACCACCACCAGGCCAGCACGTTGGCCACGACCAGCGCGGCGAGCACCGCCACCGACGAGCGGCGCGGCAGCAGCGACTCCTGCGCCGGCGCCGCGGCATTCGCCGTGGCCGGCTGCGGCAGCGGCTCGGGCGCGGCAACGACGCGCGGCATCAGCACCGTCGGCGATGCTGCATCGCTGCTGCCGGTTCCGGTATCGGGCGACAGGTCGCCGGGCGAGGTCAGGATGTCCACCGAGTTGCGCGAGTTGACGCCCGGTTGCGTGCGCTCGCGCGCGGCGCGCCCGGGCACGGTGATGCGGCCTTCGAGCACGTCGCGCAGCATGTGCACGCTCTGCGGCCGCTCGGGCGGACGGATGGCCATCATCCAGTCGATCGTCGCCAGAAAATGCGGCGAGGCCTCTTCGAGACCGAACTCGCCGAGGCGCGGCTGGTCGTCGTGCAGCGCGCGCGACGCCGCCGGCACCGGCTCGCGCCCGGTGAGCAGGAAGTAGATCGTGCCGCCGAGCGCGTAGAGGTCGGTCCACGGGCCCTGTCGCATCGCGCTCTGGTCGGCGTACTGCTCCAGCGGCGCGAAGTGCGGCTTCATGATCGAGGTCAGCGCCTTGTTGCCCTCGCCGATGACGCGGCGCGCGGCGCCGAAGTCCAGCAGCACGGGCAGGCCGTCGTCGCCGAGCAGGATGTTGTCGGGCGCGATGTCGCGGTGGAACACGCCTTCCTTGTGCAGCACTTCCAGCGCCGACAGCAGCGCATCGAGCACCTTGCGGCAGGCGCCCTCGCCCGGTGCGATGACCATGCCGGCGCGCACCTTGCGCAGCGTGCGGCCCTTGTAGAACGGCATCACCATGTAGGCGGTGCCGTTGTCTTCCCAGAAGCGGTAGACCTTGACCAGCGACGGATGGTCGAAGCGCGCCAGCAGCCGCGCCTCGTTGACGAAGGATCGCAGGCCGAGGGCGAAGGTGTCGGCCATCGAGTTCGATCGCACCGACACCGAGAGGTCGCCGCCGCGGTCGGCCAGCGTGCCCGGCATGTACTCCTTGACCGCCACCTCACGCTCGAGCGCGTGGTCCCAGGCCAGGTAGACGATGCCGAAACCGCCGCTGCCGAGCACGCCGCGGATCTCGAACTCGGCCACGCGCGCGCCCACCGGCAACGCGCTCGGCGCCTCGGCATGGAGGTTGGTGCCTGCTTCGGGGCAAGCCTGCGGCGGCGCTGCGGAGACCATCGTTTCAGCTTAGCAGGATGGGCTCCTCGGACTGACGTGGCGGCAGCGGCACGGAACGCCGGGTTGCCAAAGATCGCACGCGCAGGCCCGCCCTTCCGGCCGGAAAGCGATAGCCGCACGGCACGCCAACTAGTTGGCACACCGAGCATCTCAAGTTCGCGCCGGGCGTGACCGAAAACGGGGCACGGCCCCAACCAACTCAAACCGGGGACGACAACCCGACCGGCCCACCGGCCGGTTCAGGAAATCAAACCACCGTAACTTTTGGAGCCCCACCATGGCCATGACGATCAATACCAACCTCGTGTCGATGAACGCCCAGCGCAACGCCTCTGCCTCGCAGTCTTCGCTGGCCACATCGATGCAGCGCCTGTCTTCGGGCATGCGTGTCAACAGCGCCAAGGACGACGCCGCCGGCCTGGCGATCGCCGAGCGCATGTCCGCCCAGGTCAAGGGCATGAACGTCGCCATCCGCAACGCCAACGACGCCATCTCGATGTCGCAGACCGCGGAAGGCGCGCTCGGCAAGGTCGGCGACATGCTGCAGCGCATGCGTGAGTTGGCCGTGCAGTCGGCCAACGCCACCAACGGCACCAGCGACCGCACCAACCTCGACGCCGAGTACACCGAGCTGGCCGCCGAAATCGGCCGCACGCTGACCTCCACCAAGTTCAACGGCCAGGCCATCCTGGCGGCCGATGCCGGCGCCAAGGTCTTCCAGGTCGGCGCCAACAACGGCGAGACGGTGACGATCACGACGACCAACATGTCCACCAACGCCGGTATCACCGCCGTCACCGGTGGCGGCGTGGACACGCTGGCCGCGGCCAACACGGCGCTGACCAACATCGACACCGCGCTCGACACGTTGAACGGCGAGCGTGCGTTGTACGGCGCGTCGCAGAACCGCTTCGAGTCGGTCATCGGCACGCTGCAAGTCGCCGCCGAGAACCAGGCGGCTGCGAAGAGCCGCATCACCGACGCCGACTTCGCGGCGGAGACGGCCAACCTGTCGCGCGCCCAGATCCTGCAGCAGGCCGGCTCGGCGATGATCGCCCAGGCCAACCAGTTGCCGCAGCAGGTTCTGTCTCTCCTGCGCTGATCGAGACGGCTGCGGCGCACGCCGCAGCCGCGTCCGATGCCCGGCACAACGTTCGCGTCGTGCCGGGCATTTCTTTTGCGCGGCTTTCACCGCGTTGTTCGGCCGATCGCTGCGCTTGCGTCCTTCGCAGAATGAGTCATTCATTCGCAAGGAGTGCAGAACATGCCCCAGACCATCAACACCAACCTGGTGTCGCTGAACGCACAGCGCAACCTGTCGATGTCGCAGGCCTCGCTGGCAACGTCGATGCAGCGCCTGTCGTCCGGCCTGCGCGTCAACAGCGCCAAGGACGACGCCGCCGGCCTGGCGATCGCCGAGCGCATGAACGCCCAGGTGCGCGGCATGAACGTGGCCGTGCGCAACGCCAACGACGGCATCTCGCTGGCGCAGACCGCTGAAGGCGCGCTGGGCAAGCTGTCGGAGATGATGCAGCGCATGCGCGAGCTGGCGGTGCAGTCGGCTAACGCCACCAACGGCACGAGCGACCGCTTGAACCTCGACGCCGAATACCAGGAGCTGTCGGCTGAGATCACGCGCACGATCGGCTCGTCGCGCTTCAACGGCATTGCGATCCTTGCCGGCGGCGCCGGCGCGCAAGACTTCCAGGTCGGCGCCAACAGCGGCGAGACGGTGACCATCACCACCGCCGACATGTCGGCCGACGCCACCATCGGCGCAGTCACCGCCGGCGGCCTGACCACCGTGGCCGCCTCGACCGCCGCGCTGACCGCGATCGACGTCGCGCTCGACACCGTCAACGGCGAGCGCGCGCTCTACGGCGCGGCGCAGAACCGCTTCGAAGCCGTGATCGCCACGCTGCAGGTCTCGGCCGAGAACCAGGCCGCCGCGCGCTCGCGCATCATGGACGCCGACTTCGCCGCCGAGACCGCGGCGCTGTCGCGCGCGCAGATTCTTCAGCAGGCCGGCAACGCGATGGTGGCGCAGGCCAACCAGTTGCCGCAGCAGGTTCTCTCGTTGCTCCAGCGCTGACGCACTCGCCGCGCAGCGCGTGAAACGCTGCACGGTTTTCGCCAGCGCCGCCGTTCAAGAACACGCGCGGCGCTGCCGAAAACCGGACGACGACCGTCAACCGGATTAGCACCCATGGCCACCATCACCTCCGCCGGCATCGGCAGCGGGCTCGACATCAACAGCATCGTCACGCAGTTGCTGGCCATCGAGCGCCAGCCGCTGGTGGCGCTCGAGCGCCAGGAAACGCAGCTGACGACCAAGCTGTCGGAGTTCGGCAGGATGCAAGGCATGGTCTCGGCGATGCGCGACAAGGCCAGCGCACTCAGTTCATCGACGTTGTGGAATCGCACCAGCGGCGCCAGCGCCGACGCGGCCGTCAGCATCACGACCGCCGCCGGCGCCGCGGTCGGCGCCTATGCCGTGCAGGTGCAGCAACTCGCCGCGGTGCAGACCGTCTCCAGCCGCCGCTTCAACGACGCCGACCCGGCGGTCTTCGGCCCCGGCACGCTGACCATCGAGATAGGCGCTTACACCGGCACGCCGACCGTCGCCGGCTTCACCGCCAAGGCCGGCGCCGCGGCCGTCACGGTGACGCTCGGCGCGGAAGACGACACGCTGGCCGAAGTGCGCGACAAGATCAACGCCGCCAACGCCGGCGTCACCGCCACCGTCATCAACGACGCCAACGGCGCGCGCCTGGCGATACGCTCCAAAGACAGCGGGGCCGAGAACGGGTTTCGCATCACCGCCACCGAAACCGCCGACGACGGCGTGGCCGCCAACGGCCTGTCGGCGCTGGCCTTCGATGCCCGCGCAGCCTCGCCGATGACGTTCAACCAACGCGCAGCCAACGCACTCGCAACGATCAACGGCATCAATGTCGAATCGGCGAGCAACACGCTGGCCGATGTCCCCGACGGCGTGACCTTGAAGCTCGTCAAGACGACGACGGCGCCGGTGGAAGTGACCGTGGCGGCCGACAGTGCGGCGGTGAAGACCGCGGTCGAAGACTTCGTCAAGTCGTACAACGAGCTGGCCAACTTCATCCGCGTGCAGACCAGCTTCAACGAAGCCAGCCAGACCGGTGGCGCGATGCAGGGCGACAGCCTGGTGCTGGGCATCCAGCGCCAGATGCGCGCGGTATTGAACGACCCTTCCTCTGCCTCATCGGCCTTCGGCCGCCTGTCGGACGTGGGCTTGTCGCTGCAGCGCGACGGCACGCTCGCCATCAACGCCAGCGCGCTCGACAACGGCCTGGCCAATCTCGGCGAGCTGCAAAAACTGTTCGCTACCAATGGCGCCTCCAACGCCGACAGCGGCTTCATGCGCCGCTTCAAGGAACTCGGCGACGTGCTGCTCGGCCCCGAGGGCGCGTTCGACACGCGCAAGGACAGCCTGCAAGCGCGCATCGACCGCAACGAAGAGCGCCAGGACCAGATGGAAGCGCGCCTGGCCTCCACGGAGCGGCGCCTGCGCGCGCAGTACACGGCGCTCGATCGCAACATGGGTCAATTGAACGGCCTGTCGAGCGCCGTCAGCCAGCAGTTGCAGGCGCTGTCGAACTTCTACGACGCACGCAACAACAGCTGAAAAATTCGCGCTGATTCGCGGCCAGTCAGAGCGATTCGAAAACCTCAAGCGCGGCGCTCACCGGACGATAACCCTGGCAAGCCAAGCAACTTTCGTTCACAGGTCGTCCGATGCAAGCCTCGCCCTTCACCTCCGCGGCACTACGCCGCAGCGCTCCGCACGCCCAGATGTACAGCCAGGTCGGCGTCGAAACAGGCGTCCAGGGCGCCTCGCCCCACAAGCTGGTGGCGATGCTGTTCGACGGCTACTTCGAATCGCTGATGCGCGCCCGCGCGGCCATGGCCGCGGGCCAGACCGAACAGAAAGGCCACGAGATCGGCCGAGCGGTGCGCATCGTCGAAGAAGGCCTGAAGGCCAGCCTCGACCTGCATGCCGGCGGCGCGCTCGCCGCCGACCTGTCGGACCTCTACGCCTACGTCACGCTGCGCCTGACGCACGCCAACCTGAAGAACGACGCCGCCGCGCTCGACGAGTGCCGCGCGCTGTTGCAGCCCTTGCACGACGCGTGGCAGTCGATCGCGCCGCAAATCGGTGGCCGTTGATCGCGACACAGGACACGCCATGAACGCCACACCCAACGCCGCCACCGCCATCGACACCCGCCTGCTCGGCTACTACGAAGCGCTGGAGCGCGCCAGCAACGACATGCTGGCGGCGGCGCGCGCCGCCGACTGGGATCAGGTCGTCAAGCTCGAAGGCGCCTGCGTGCTGCTGATCGCGCAGTTGAAGCACGCAGCCAGCGAGCAGAACCTCGCCGCCGAAGAGGGCAAGCAGAAGAGCCGCATCATGCAGCGCATCCTCGTCAACGACGCCGAGATCCGCACGCTGGCCGAACCCTGGCTCGAGGACCTCGACCAGATGATGACGGGCAAGTCACGCACGCTGCACTGAAAGCCATGAGCCCGCGAGCCAGCCACTTCGAAGCGACGCAGCCGGCGCCGCTGTCCACGCTCAGCGGCCGCACGATCGACGAGTTCCGCGTCGATCATCCGGTGGACGTGATGGCGCTGCTGCGCCGCCTCGTCGCCGGCGCGGTGCTGGTGCAGCTCTCGGCGCCCGGCGGCGCGGCGTACACCTCGACGCTGTGGGCGGTGGACGCGCAGGCGCGGCGCATCAGCCTCGACGCCGACGCCGCGAACCCGCAGATCCGCGCGCTGGTCGAGGCCGGCGAAGCCACGGCCGTGGCGTACCTCGACGCCATCAAGCTGCAGTTCGATCTGCGAGGGCTGATGATCGCCCACGGCCACAACGCCAGCGCGCTGCAAGCGATCCTGCCCGACGTGCTGTACCGCTTCCAGCGCCGCGAGTTCTTCCGCGTGCGCACGCGCGACAGCGCCGTTGCCCACCTGCGCCACCCGGCCTCGCGCAGCGAGATGCTGACGCTGCGCGTGCTCGACGTGAGCGTCGGCGGCTGCGCGCTGCAATTGCCGGCCGACGCCGCGCCGATCGCGCCCGGCACGTCGCTCGACGGCGTGCGTCTGGAGCTCGATGCCGACACGCTGCTGATCGCGCCGCTCGTCGTGCAGCACGTCAGCGGCGGCTTCGGCTCGAATACCCGCGTGTCACGCCTGGGCTGCTCGTTCGCGCGCCTGGACGGCACCGCGCAGCGCTCGCTGCAGCGCTACATCGACCTGACGCAGCGGCGGGAGAAGTTTCTGTTGCTGGGATGATGACCGAGACGAAATTCAGCTCGAACAGACAACAGCCGTCTCGTCCAGCAGCCCGGACTTTGTGTCACCTATCCGCACGCCCGCTCAGTACCGACGCATTGTTGAGTGCTCTCAGAACTCGGCTGCCGAACGGCAGCGCTCTGCCCTCTTCGGCCCTCGGTGATGGCCAGCGCCTGCCGTCGCCGGCCCCTGGATCACACCTGCATGTTCATGATGTCCGTGTACGCGCGCACGAACTGGTTGCGCACCGCCAGCGTCGCCTGAAAACCGATCTGCGCCTTCTGCATCGCCACCATGGTCTGCTCGAGACCCACGGTCGGGTTGTCCATCTGCAACTCGCGCTGCAGGCCTTGCGCTTCCGACTGCTGCGCGCTGACCGACCTCAACGCCTGCGTCATCGCCGTGGCGAAGCCGCCTTCGGCGCCCGATGTCTTCTTCGCCGACAGCGGCTGCCCGTCCACGCCCAGGCCGGCGCGGGCCACGGCCTGCGCGAAGTTGAAGGGCTTGAGTCCGCCGATGGCATCCATGTCGTGATTCCTGTCACGCTGCGTCGAGCAGGCGATGGCGGCACTGTAGGTTGTCACGCTTGCTTGCAAGGAGTGGAAGAGGGCGTCGTTTCTCCGACTGTTCGCGCTATAGAAACGCTGCCTCGCGCCGAACAATGCCCTCCATTCCGAGACGCAAGGCCATGCGGCGCGCGCTCGGTCGGCACCTCACGCAAACGAGCGCATGAACATGTCCACGGCTGTTGCACAAGTTGGAACTCCCGCCAGCCCATCGGCTGTCGACAGCGGCGCGCTGTCGTCGCGCCTCGGCGCTCTGCCCGCCGTCGCGAAGATGAAGCTCGGCCTCGGCGCGGCCGGCCTCGTCGCCGTGCTCGCGGCCCTGTCGATGTGGAGCGCGCGCGGCGACTACAAGGTGCTGTACGCTAACCTCAACGAGAAGGACGGCGGCGCGATCATTGCGCAGTTGTCGCAGATGAACATCCCGTACCGCCACGCCGACGGCGGCAACGCGATCCTCGTGCCGTCGTCGCAAGTGCACGACGCGCGATTGAAGCTGGCGTCGGCTGGCCTGCCCAAGGGCAGCGTGATCGGCTTCGAGCTGATGGACAGCGCCAAGTTCGGCCAGACGCAGTTCCAGGAGCGGCTGACGTTCCAGCGCGGCCTCGAAGGCGAGCTGACGCGCTCGATCCTCGCCCTCGGCGCGGTGCAGGCAGCGCGCGTGCACCTGGCGTTGCCGCAGCAGAACGGCTTCTTTCGCGAGCAGCAAAAGCCCAGCGCTTCGGTGCTGGTGACGCTGCACCCGGGCCGCGCGCTCGACCGCACGCAGATCGCCGGCATCGTTCACCTGGTGTCGTCGTCGGTGCCGGAGATGACGACCAAGGCGGTCAGCGTCATCGATCAGAGCGGCGCGCTGCTCTCGGCATCGAGTGACGGCGCCGGCGGCCAGGGGCTCGACGCGCAGCAGTTGCAGTACGTGCAGCAGATCGAGCAGAGCTATCACAAGCGCGTGATCGACATCCTGGAGCCGATCGTCGGCCGCGACAACCTGCGCGCGACGATCGCCGCCGAGGTCGATTTCTCGCAGACCGAGTCCACCGCCGAAGAGTTCAAACCGAACCAGGGCAATGCACCGGCCGCCGTGCGCAGCATGCAGATCAGCGACTCGGGCTCCGGCGGGCAGAACACGCCGTCGGGCGTGCCGGGCGCCGCGAGCAACCAGCCGCCGGTGCCGGCCACGGCGCCGATCAACGGCGCGGCGTCGCCGCTGCAAGCGTCGCCAGGCGGCGCCTCGGGCGGCAGTTCGAAGCGCGATGCCGTGACCAACTACGAAGTCGACAAGACGGTGCGCGTGACGCGCAACGCCACCGGCAACGTCAAGCGCCTGAACGCCGCCGTCGTCGTCAACCACCGCGTCACCACGGCCGCCAACGGCAAGACCAGCAGCACGCCGCTGTCCGGCGAAGAGGTCGAGAAGCTGACTTCGCTGGTGCAGGAAGCGATCGGTTTCTCGAAGGACCGTGGCGATTCGGTCAAGTTGATCAACACGCCGTTCAGGGCCGACGCGATTCCCAAGGCGCAGGACCTGCCGATCTGGAAGCAGGACTGGCTGATCGATCTCGTGCGCAGCGCCGGCACGCCGGCCGCGCTGGTGCTGGTGGCGCTGATCTTCCTCTTCGGCTTCGTCAAGCCGGCGTTGAAGGCCGCGGCGCCCGCCGCCGCGGGCCCGGGACAGAGCAGCAAGTTGAATGTCGTCGCCGACAACGCGGTGAGCTTGCCCAGCGGCAGCCCGCCGCTGCTCGAAGCGCCGCGCGCGCAGGAGCATCTGGCCGCGGCGCGCCACGTTGCCAAAGACAACCCGGCCGCGGTGGCGAACATCGTGCGCGATTGGGTGAAGGCTGAAGAATGACAGCGAGCGTCGCCGGGCCGTTCCCAAGACGCTCGTTCCCCCTCGGGGGGACTGGCGCGCAGCGCCGTAGGGGGCACACATGACAGCCATGAACGAAGCCGGTCTCGAGAACGCAGCGATTCTTCTGATGTCGCTCGGCGAGGAAGAAGCCGCCGAAGTCTTCAAGCACCTGGCGCCGAAAGAAGTGCAGCGCCTGGGCGAGACGATCGCGAAGATGAAGTCGATCTCGCGCGAAAAGGTCGAAAGCGTGCTGGAGCAGTTCTCCACCGTCGCTGCCGAGCAGAGCATCCTCGTCGCCGACACCGACGCCTACGTCAAGAAGGTGCTGACGCGCGCCCTCGGCGACGACAAGGCCAAGCTGCTCACCGACCGCATCCTGCCCACCAACGACGTCGCCGGCATCGACACGCTGAAGTGGATGGAGGCCGGCGCGGTGGCCGAGTTGCTGCGCAACGAACACCCGCAGATCGTCGCCGCGCTGCTCGTGCACCTGGACCAGGATCAGGCCGGCCCGGTGTTGAAGGGCCTGCCCGAGCGCATGCGCAACGAGGTGCTGATCCGCATCGCCTCGCTCGACGGCATCCAGCCGAACGCGCTGCGTGATCTGAACGAGGTCATGAGCAAGGTGCTGAGCTCCGGCGGTGAGATGCGCCGCGCGTCGCTCGGCGGCGTGAAGACGGCGGCCGAGATCATCAACCTGCTCGGCACGCCGATCGAGACCTCGGTGCTCGATTTCATCCGCGAGGCCGACGCCGAGCTGGCGCAGAAGATCATGGACAACATGTTCACCTTCGACGATCTGAACCGCCTCGACGACAAGGGCTTCCAGGCGCTGCTGAAGGAAGTGCAGAGCGAGTCGCTGGTGGTGGCGCTGAAGGGCGCGAGCGTCGAGGTGCGCGACAAGATCTTCAAGAACATGAGTTCGCGCGCCGCCGAGACGCTGAAGGAAGACCTCGATTCGCGCGGCCCGGTGCGGCTGTCGGAAGTCGAAGCGGAACAGAAGGAAGTGCTGAAGATCGTCCGCCGCCTGGCCGACGAAGGCCAGATCGTGCTCGGCGGCGGGGGCGGCGATGAGCTCGTCTGACAGCGGTTCACGCTTCATCCCGCGTGAAGAATTGGAAGGCTTCGCGAGCTGGCGGCCGCATGCCTTCGACGACGCGCCGGCGCCCACGCCAGGCGTGCGTTCGCCGAAGGCCGACGCGCAGCGCGCCGCGGGCGATCAAGCGGCGTTGCAGAGCGCGCGCCAGGCGGGCTACCAGGACGGCTACCGCGACGGTCTCGTCGCGCTGGAGAGTTTCAAGCAGGCCTATGCCACGCAGATGAGCGCGCAGCTCGGCGCCTTGGTGGCGGCCTTCGATGCCGAATTCATGCAGCTCGAATCGGCGATGGCCGAGGGTGTGGCTGCGAGTGCCGCGGCGCTGGCGCGCCAGGTGGTGCGCAGCGAACTGGCGACGCGCCCGGAACTCGTCGCCGCCGTGGCGGCGCAAGCGATCGAGGCGGTGCTGCTGTCGGCCAAGCACATTCGCGTGCACGTCAACCCCGCCGACCTGCCGCTGGTGCAGCAAGGCGCGGCCGATGCGCTCGCTGCGCGCGGCGCACGGCTGTTGCCCGATGCCGCGGTCGCACGCGGCGGCTGCCGCATCGACTCCGACATCGGCCGCATCGATGCGAGCATCGATGCGCGCTGGTCGCAGGCCGCGGCCACGCTCGGCCAGCCGCTGGCGCTGCGCGACGACATCATCATCACACGTGACGTCGGCGCATGAATCCGGACCGCTCGCAGCGCTGGTCCCACTACCTGCGCGACCTGCGCAACTTCGCCGAGGCGCCGCAGTCGCTCGAGGTCGAAGGCTCGCTCGTGCGCGTCACCGGCCTGGTGCTCGAAGCCGCGGGCGTGCGCGCCCCCGTCGGCGCCGTCTGCGAGGTGCACTGCGACGGCCAACCACCGGTGCTGGCCGAAGTGGTCGGCTTCTCCGGCGACCGCGCCTACCTGATGCCGACCGGCGAAGTGCATGGCCTGGCCTCGGGCGCGCGCGTCACGCCGCGGCCGGCGCCGCTGGCGCCGCCGAAACTCGGTTGTGAAAACCACCTGTGGCGGCGCCGTGAAGACCGCGGCCTGCACCTGCCCGTCGGCGACGGCCTGCTCGGCCGCGTCGTCGATCCGCATGGCGCGCCGATCGACCGCCGCGGTGCGATCGGCAACACGCGCAGCGAGCCGATGCTGCGCCGGCCGATCAATGCGATGGACCGTGACCCGATCCGCCAACCGCTCGACACCGGCGTGCGAGCGATCAACGCCATGCTCACCGTCGGCCGCGGCCAGCGCATCGGCCTGTTCGCCGGCACCGGCGTGGGCAAGTCGGTGCTGCTGGGCATGATGGCGCGCTACACCGAGGCCGACGTGATCGTCGTCGGCCTGATCGGCGAACGCGGCCGCGAAGTCAAGGAATTCATCGAGGACATCCTCGGCGAGGAAGGTCTCCAGCGCTCCATCGTCGTCGCGGCGCCCGCCGACGCGCCGCCGCTGACGCGCATGCAGGGCGCCGCCTACGCGACCGCGATCGCCGAGCACTTCCGCGACCGCGGCCAGCACGTGCTGCTGCTGATGGACAGCCTGACGCGCTACGCGATGGCGCAGCGCGAGATCGCGCTGGCGATCGGCGAGCCGCCTGCGACCAAGGGCTATCCGCCGAGCTGTTTTGCCAAGCTGCCGCAACTGGTGGAGCGCAGCGGCAACGGCCGCGAAGGCAACGGCTCGATCACCGCGTTCTACACCGTGCTCAGCGAAGGCGACGACCAGCAGGACCCGATCGCCGATGCGGCGCGCGGCATCTTGGACGGCCACATCGTGCTCTCGCGCGCGCTCGCCGAGGCCGGGCACTTCCCGGCGATCGACGTCGAGAAGTCAGTCTCGCGCGTCATGACCAGCGTCGCCGACAAGGAGCATGTGCAGCAGGCGCGCCGCGCGCGCGCGATGCTGGCGAAGTTGACGAAGGCGCGCGACCTGATCCAGCTCGGCGCCTACACGCCGGGCCACGACGCCGAACTCGACACTGCGATGCGCGCGCAACCCAAGCTCGCCGCGCTGCTGCAGCAGGACATGCACGACTGCTCGCCGCTCGGCGCGAGCCGCGAGCAACTTCTCCACGCCGTCCAGTGACCGACACCCTCGTCACCCTGCTCGAACAGGCCGAGCAACAACGCAACATCGCGCTGGCTGCGTTCAACCGGTCGCGCGCGCGCCGCGACGAGGCGCGCACGCAGGCGCAAGACCTGCAAACCTACCGTGACGACTACAGCGCCAGATGGAACGGCCGGTTCCAGCGCGGCGCGGCTCTCGAAGTGCTGCGCTCGTATCACCAGTTCGCCGCGCGGCTCGAGCTGGCGATCACCCAGCAGGCGCATGCCTGCGAGGTTTGCGAGCAGGCGCTGGCGCGCGCCAACGATGCGCTGGCCGCACACGAGTTGCGCGTGGCCTCGGTGCGCAAGCTGATCGAGCGCCGGCGGCATGAACAGCGGCAAGGCATCGAGCAGCGCGAACAACGCGCGACCGACGAACAAGCGCAACGAATGAGCAAGAGCGCACGCAACCCTTTTGCAGGAACCCAGCTATGAATGCGATGTCCGCTGCCACGACCCCGCTGACGCCGCCGACACCTGGGCCGCAGGCGGCGCCGCGTGGCGACGGCGCCCGCGGCGCGGCGTTCGCGCGCTGCCTCGACCGGGCTTGCGCGGCAGATCCACCGGCCGAGCCCGACGTCGAGGACGCGGGCGAGTCTCGAGACGCCGCTGAGCGCAGCGCAGCGCCGCCGCGTGCGGCGGCCAAGGCGCGCGACGGACGCGACGTGGCCGCGGCGCGCAAGGCCGAGGCTGCCGAAGCCAACGAGGCCGCGCCCGCCGAGCCCGATGCGGGCCAGGCCACGGACGGGTCCGACGCCACGCGCACAGACGGCGCAGATGCGCCGCGTGGCGAGGCCGCCGCGCCCGACCTGGCGGCCTTGCTGCCGGGCTGGTCGGCGCCGCTGATCGTCGCGGCGGGCGCGCAGCCGGGCTCGGTCGAGGGCGATGTCGCCGAGAACCTGCACGTCAGCGCCGCCGCAAGCGGCGCAAGCCCTGCGTTGGCGGCCCCGCCAAAGGAGACCGGCGCGCGCGCTGCACCAGCCCTCGAGACACCGCCGCGTGCCGCAGCCCCTGCCGGCGACGCGGCTCCGACAAGCGCAGCGCAGTTGCAAGCCGCAAGCCCGACGCTCGAGGACAAGACACGTGTCTCGCCGGGCGCCACGCCGACCACTGCAGCCGCAGTGACGTTCTCGGCTCTGCCCGCAGCATCGCCGGCCGCCGAGCCCGCGCCGCAGACAATGACCAGCGCCACCCTGCAAGCCGCGATCAACACAACCGCGTTCGCGCCCTCACTGGCCACGCAGGTGCGCTGGTGGGCCAACGACGGCGTGCAGCAGGCGCAGCTGCTGTTGAACCCCGCCGAGATGGGGCCCGTGGCGGTGAAGATCGCGCTCGACGGCCGCGAGGCGCGAATCGATTTCAGCGCCGATCTGGCGGCCACGCGCAGCGCCATCGAAGCCGCGCTGCCGGCGCTGGCCGCTGCGCTCGACGACAGCGGCTTGAAGCTCTGCGGCGGCGGCGTGCACGACGGCGCCGCGCAGCGCCAGCCGGCGTGGGGCGCGCACAGCGTGACGCATCGCACGGCACCGGGCACGAGCGTGCACGACGACGAGCGTGCCGTTGACGCCGCAGCCCGACGCGGCACGACGGGCCGCGGGCTGGTCGACCTCGTCGCCTGAACGGCCGGGCGCCCACCGGCCGTCGGCGCTCGGCCGAGCAGCGCTGCAAAGCCCCCGCTTATCACCGCTTGCACAGCGGCGCCGACGCGAACAATCCCTCTTCGAGAACCCGCCGTGCGTGAAGTGCGCGGCTGAACCAGGAGCCTTGCCATGTCCGCCGCTGCCGCTGCCGATGCCGTGCCCGCCGAGCCCGCCACTTCCGGCAAAGGCGGCAAGAAAAAACTCATCCTCATCGCCGCCGTGGTCGCCGTGCTGCTCGCCGGCGGTGGCGGCGCGGCCTTTTTCATGATGAAGAAGCGCGCCGCCGCGGCCGCGGCCGCCGAAGAAGCCGGCGACAGCGCGAGCGACAAGGCGGAAGACAAAGCGGTCAAGGCCGATCTCAAGCACGCACCGACCTTCGTGCCGCTCGATCCGTTCACCGTCAACCTGGCCGACCGCGAAGCCGAGCGCTACGCGCAGATCGGCATGACGCTCGAGCTCGCCAACGCCAAGGGCGGCGACCTGCTCAAGGCCTACATGCCCGCCATCCGCAACAACATCCTGCTCGTGCTGTCCGGCAAGACGGCCGGCCAATTGATGGAGCACGCGGGCAAGGTGCAACTTGCCGGCGAGGTGCGCGCGGCGGCGTTGAAGCCGCTCGGCTACACGGTGAAGGCCGACGCCGTGCCGGGAACACCGAGCGCCGCCGCCGACGACGAGCCGCCGATCCGCGCCGTGCACTTCTCCAACTTCATCATCCAGTAGAGTCACCACGGCACACCACGCGATGAACCAGCAGGTCCTTTCGCAAGACGAGGTCGATGCGCTGTTGCAAGGCATCACCGGCGAAGAGCAGCAGCCCGAGCCCGACGCGGCCGAGCCGGGCGCCGTGCGCGCCTACGACCTGGCGACGCAGGAGCGCATCGTGCGCCCGCGCATGCCGACGCTGGAGGTGGTCAACGAGCGCTTCGCGCGCGGCCTTCGCGGCGACGTCTTCGAGCTGATCCGCAAGCACCCGGAAGTCGCCATCGGCGGCATCAAGGTGCAGAAGTACAGCGCCTTCCTGCGCGAGATCGTCGTGCCGAGCAACTTCAACATCGTCGCCATGCAGCCGCTGCACGGCGCCGGCCTGATCGTCTGCGACCCGACGCTGGTGTTCGCCGTCATCGATGCGCTGTTCGGCGGCGCCGGCAAGTACCACACGCGCATCGAGGGCCGCGAATTCAGCGCCACCGAGCAGCGCGTGATCACCCGCCTCGTCGGCGCGGTCTGCGCCGGCTACAAGAAGGCCTGGGACGGCCTCTACCCGCTGCAGCTCGAGGTGCAGCGCACCGAGATGCAGCCGCAGTTCGTCGGCATCGCCTCGCCCGGCGACATGGTGGTCACGACCACGTTCACGCTCGAGATCGGCGAGAGCTCGGGCGCGGTGCACTTGTGCTTTCCGTACTCGACGCTGGAGCCGATCCGCGACGTGCTCTACAGCACGCCGCAGGGCGACGCCGCCGCGCCCGACACGCGTTGGCTGCAGTTGCTGAAGTCGGAGATCCAGGCCGCCGAGGTGGACCTGGTGGCCGAGCTGGCAACCACGCAGGCCACGGTCGAACAACTGCTGTCGTTCAAGGCCGGCGACTTCATCGAGCTCGATCTCGATCCGGCGATCGAGGCCAAGGTCGACGGCGTGCCGGTGCTCGCCTGCCACTACGGCACCGCCAGCAACCGCTACGCACTCAAGGTCGATCGATTGATTTCCAGCTCCGACCGGGGCTGGCTGGGAGAACACCATGTCCGCTGATCCCGCTGCGCAAAGCAGCACCGACGATCCCGCCGCCGCCGACTGGGCCGCCGCCGTGGCCGACAAGCAAGTGGCGGAGACGTCGCTGGCCGCCGTCGAGCAGGTGGCGCCGGCGCAGTTCGCCAACTTCGCCGCCGGCGCCGGCGGCGCACCCGGCGCCGGCAACGACATCGGCATGATCCTCGATATCCCGGTGCAGCTCAGCGTCGAGCTCGGCCGCACGCGCATCCCGATCAAGAACATCCTGCAGCTCGCGCAGGGCTCGGTGGTCGAGCTCGAGACCCTGGCCGGCGAGCCGATGGACGTGCTCGTCAACGGCTACCTGATCGCGCAGGGCGAGGTCGTCGTCGTCAACGACAAGTTCGGCATCCGGTTGACCGACATCGTGACGCCCTCGGAGCGCGTGCGCAGGTTGTCGAAGGCATGAGCGCTGAACGGCCGTTCCGAAAGCGCTCGCTCCCCCTCGGGGGGACGACGCGGCACGCGTCGAGGGGGTTGATATGACCGCGTCATCCGCCTTCACTTCGCTGCTCTGGTTCATCGCCATCCTGGCGCTGATCCCGGCGGCGCTGTGGTTGTTGAAGCGCACGCCTGCCGGCGCCGCCGCGATGCAGGGCGCGATGCGCACGGTGGCGGTGCTGGCGCTGTCGCCGGGCCAGCGCATCGTCACCGTCGAAGTCGGCCGCGGCGACGAGCGCAGATGGCTGGTGCTCGGCGTGACCGGGCAGCAGATCACGACCTTGCACGAGATGGCGCCGCAGGAAGAAGCGGTCGTGCTCGCGCCCGCCGTCACACCGTTCGCACAATTGCTCGCGCGCTTCAAGGGCGGCAACGATGCGCGCTAGTGGCTGGGCGAAAGCTCTCGCGATGTCGGTGTTGTCGGCCGTTTCTTCAGCGGCTTTAGCGCAGCAGGCCGGGCCCGGCCTGCCGCTCGTCGTGGCGCAAGGCGCAGCGGGCACGAGCTACTCGGTGCCGATCCAGACGCTGCTGTTCTTCACCGCGCTGTCGTTCCTGCCCGCCGTGCTGCTGCTGATGACCGGCTTCACGCGCATCGTCATCGTGCTGTCGCTGCTGCGCCAGGCGCTGGGCACGCAGGCCGCGCCGCCGAACCAGGTGATCATCGGCCTGTCGCTGTTCCTGACCTTCTTCGTCATGGGCCCGACCTTCGACAAGGTTTACGCCGACGCCTACAAGCCGTTCAACGAGAACCGCATCAACGCCGAAGAGGCCTTCAAACGCGGCGAGGCGCCGATGCGCGAGTTCATGCTGAAGCAGACGCGCCAGGCCGACGTGATGCTGTTCGCGCGCCTGGCCAAGCTGCCCGCGGACACGAAGGCCGAGACCGTGCCGCTGAAGGTGCTGGTGCCGGCGTTCGTCACCAGCGAGTTGAAGAGCGCGTTCCAGATCGGCTTCATGATCTTCATTCCGTTCCTGATCATCGACATGGTCGTCGCCAGCGTGCTGATGTCGCTCGGCATGATGATGCTGTCGCCGGTGCTCGTCGCCCTGCCGTTCAAGCTGATGCTGTTCGTGTTGGCGGACGGCTGGAATCTTCTGCTCGGCTCGCTCGCCGCCTCTTTCGCCACTTAGCCCCACCCCTTCGGGCTGAGCTTGTCGAAGCCCTTCGACAAGCTCAGGACGATCGGAACAACTGCATGGATGCTTCCCAAGTCTTCACCGCCGGCCAGCAAGGCCTGTGGATGCTGTTGATGGTCAGCGCGCCGGTGCTGCTCGTCATCCTCGTCGTCGGTCTCGTCGTCAGCGTGTTCCAGGCCGCCACGCAGATCAACGAAGCGACGTTGTCGTTCGTGCCGAAGATCATCGCCGCCGTCGTCGTGCTCGCGGTGGCCGGGCCGTGGATGATGACGACGCTGGTGGAGTACTTGCAGCGCACCCTGCAGGCGATTCCCTCCGCGGTCGGATGATCACCGTCACCGAAGCCCAGCTCAGCGCCTGGCTGGCGCCGCTGGTCTGGCCCTTCCTCCGCGTGCTGGCGCTGTTCTCGACGCTGCCGGTGCTCGGCCAGCGCACCGTGCCGATGCGCGTGCGGATCGCTCTTGCCTTCTTGATCGTCGTTGCCGCACAAGCGTCGCTGCCCGAGATGCCGACGGTGGCGCTCGACTCGCCGCAGGCGCTGGCCCTGATTGCGCAGAACGTGTTGATCGGCGTCACGCTCGGCTTTGCGGTGCGCATCGTCTTCGCCGCGGTGGAGTTCGCCGGCGAGCTGATCGGCTTGCAGATGGGACTGAACTACGCCGGCTTCTTCGACCCCGCGAGCGGCGCGCAAGGCACGGCGACGTCACGCTTCTTCGGCACCACGATCGGCTTTCTGTTCATCGCCATCAACGCACACCTGCTGGTCGTGGCCGCGGTGGTGCAGAGCTTTCACGCCTTCCCGGTCGGCAGCGAGCCGTTCGCCTTCTTGCGTGCGCTGCAACCGCAGACCTGGGGCGCCGAGGTCTTCTCGATCGGCCTGTGGATCTCGCTGCCGCTGGTCGGCATGCTGCTCTTCGTCAACCTCGTGCTCGGCATCATCTCGCGCGTGGCGTCGCAGATGAACATCTTCGCCATCGGCTTTCCGCTCACGCTCGGCGTCGGCCTGCTCGGCATTCTGTTGACGTTGCCGATGATGCAGGCGCCGTTCACGATGGCGCTGGAGAAGATGCTCGAGCGCTTTCAGTAGCCGCTACTTCGGCGCCTTCTCGCAGCGGCAGTCCGCACCGAGGTTGAAGCGCCCGCCGCCGCGAAAGTGCAGCACGCCGCGGCTGGCGCCTTCGGCCACGCATTGACGCTGGCACTCGCGGCTCGTGTTCCACCAGGTGATGGTGATGACGAGAAGCGCAGACACGCCGCCGACGATCAGCAGCCAGCGCAGGACCCTGCGTTCACCGTCGGTGGCGGGTTGCGCAGGCAGCACCATGGCGGCGGCCCCTCACGACGCAAAACAGTAGAACAGCCCGCCGCTGCCGAGCTCCTTGATCGCCGCCGCGCTGCAGCCGCGCGTCAGGTGCGCCGAGTTCCACGACGTGGCCCAGGCCTCGCGAATCGCGCTGGCACGATCGAAGTGGCCGACGAGGGCGGCGCCCTGCTCGCCCGAGCGCGTCCAGTTGCCGCAGGTCATGTCGGCGTCGAGCGACGACGGCGCCGTGCCGTCGATGCGCGTGCCGGTGAGGATGTCGTGCAGCGCGCCGGGCGTGCGTGTGCCACGCTCGGACAGCGCCGTGTCGGCGTTGATGCCGTTGCGCGGGCCGTGCAGGTGTTCGACGTCGCCGGCGATCAGCACGCCGGCGGCGTTGTGCCAGGGGCCCTTGCCGATGCGCTCGCGGGCATCGACGGCTTTCGGCAATTCCAGGCCGGCGCGCGCCTGCACGCTGAGGTAGGCGCGCCATGTGCGCTCTGCCGCGCCGGCTTGCGCCGCCAGACGCTGGCAGTGCGCATCGGCGCCGGCCAGGCCGCCGAGATCGGCGCCATTGGCCAGGCCGACGCTGGTGACGAAGAAGCCCATCGGGGCGCGCGCCGTCTCGTTCGGCGCCGCGCAACCGGCGACGGCGGCCGCGGCAGCCGCGATCGACGCGCCGAGCGCGATGCGCATCACTTGCCGATCGTCACCCACTCCCAACTGAAGTAGTTGTCGGCGCGGTGGACGACGTTGACGTTGCTGCGCGCCGCCCAAGGGATCACCTGGCGGTGCAGCGGGATACATGGTTTTGACGACCATTACCCGAAACGTAAACTCAGGATCTTCCC
>CADEEN010000014.1 GCA_902826345.1 uncultured Burkholderiales bacterium
CCCGGCGCGATGCGTGTCACCGCGAACGTCACCGGTTGGGCGCCGGCGACCGCGGCGAACAACACCTGCGCGCTCTGGCCGGCGCGCAGCGGCGCGATCTCCTGCTCTTCGACTTCGGCGACGACGCGCCAGCCGCGATCGGCTGCGATCGTCATCAGCTCCTGGCCGCGCTCGACCGGCATGCCGAGCGCCTGCGTGAAGTCGCCGCTGAGGACGACACCGTCCATCGGTGCGCGCAGCGTCGAGCGCTCGAGTTGCGCCACGGCCAGCGCGTGCTGGCTTTGCGCCTGCTCGAGCTTGGCGCGCGCGATCACGATCGGCGCTGCCTCGTCCTTGGACAGCGCCTCGCGGTACTGCTTGTCGAGCTGCGCCATCTCGGCCGCCCACTTGTCGCGTTCGAGTGCGAGCTCACGCGTGTCCAGGCTCATCAGCACCTGGCCGGCCTTGACCGTTTCGCCGGGCCGCACCTGCACCGCGCCGACAAAACCATCGACCGGCGCCGCCAGCAGTTGCTGCACCGCGCCTTCGACGCGCGCCGGCGCCACCACGCGCTGCGTACTCGGCATGAGCGCCAATGCAGCCACGCCGATCAGCGTGACGCCGATGGCGGCCTGCGCCAGCGAAAAACGCGTGCCGCCGAACGGCCGCTTCGCCGCCGGCCGCAGCGCTTGCGCGACGCGGTGGCCGACGCGGTCATCGGCGCGCTGCTTCAACGCCAGCAGCGGGCCGGCGAACATCGCAGCGTCCTTTGCCGCTTCGAGCGCCGGCGTGTCGAAGCCGCCGCGGCGCTCGAACAGCAGCGCGCCGAGCAGCTCGTGGCGCGTCGCCACCGGCACGGTGTAGATCGCGGCGTGGCCGTTGGATTGCGACAGGTCCTGATGCGCCAGCGTGATCGCCGGCGACGCGCCGCCGGGCAGCGGGTGCACGATGGCCAGGCGCTGGTCGAGCGCTTCGGCCATCGACGCGGCGATGCGGCCGACGGCGTTGTGGCGCTCGCGCACATCGGCGGCGCCGGAGATGGCGGCGATGCGCAGGCGCCCGCCGATGTACAGGCCCAGGCTGACGCGCTCGCAGGGCAGCGCCTGCGCCAGTTGGTTGACGACGGCCGCAGCGGCGGCATCGAAGTTGGGTTGCGCCAGCGCATGGGCCTGCACCGCCAGCACCGCGGCGCTGCGCGAAGGCCGCAGCGCACGCGCCGGCGAACGCGCGGCAGCCGTCGGCTCGGCGCTGTCCGCGCGGGGCGTTGTCACGGCGACAGCAGGCGTTGTTGTTGCAGTCAAGGCGTTTTCGGTTGAACGGTTCGTGCATGCAGACGAACCCGATTTGGCGTCTTGCCATTGGAGTTCGACCCCGCCGCAGGCAATCGCTGAAACAACCGAAGGCCTACCCTGTTGATGGTGGCACCGCCATGCGCGCATCGACGCGCGACAAATCCGCGGCGCGAACTAGTGCACGGCAGTACGCACGAAACACCCGCTGTTACGCGCGAGTGGGGGATGGACGGCGCTGTGACGCTGCCGTGGGCGGCAGCGTCGGGCCGGCGTTCAGGCCACCTGTGCAGCGCCGCGCGCCAACGCCGACAGCTTGGCCTCGGCGATGCCGCGTGCCATCGGCGCCATGCCGCAGTTGGTGCAGGCGATGAGCTTGTCGTGGGCGACGAACTGCAGCGCGCGGCCGATCGTCTCGGCCACTTCATCGGCCGTTTCGACCGCGTCGCTGGCGACGTCGATGACGCCGACCATGACGTCCTTGCCGGCCAGCAAGCCGATCAGTTCGAGCGGCACACGCGAATGCATGCACTCGAGGCTGACCTGGTCGATGCGGCTCCTGGCCAGCGCCGGAAACACCTGCTCGTACTGCCGCCACTCGTCGCCGAGCGTGTGCTTCCACTTGTTGTTGGCTTCGATGCCGTAGCCGTAGCAGATGTGCACCGCGGTTTTGCAGGTGAGTCCCTGGGCCGCGCGTTCGAGCGCCGCGACGCCCCAATCGGCGGCCTCGGCCATGTAGACGTTGAACGCCGGCTCGTCGAACTGCACGATGTCGATGCCGTCGGCTTGCAGCGCCTTGGCCTCCCGGTTCAGCAGCTCGGCGAACGCAAAGGCGAGCTTGACGCGGTCGCCGTAGTGGCGGTCGGCGACGGTGTCGACGATCGTCATCGGCCCGGGCAGCGTGAACTTGGTCTGCCGCCGCGTGTGCGCGCGCAGTAGCTGCGCTTCGCGCGCGTGCACGCGACCGTCCATCGACAGCGGGCCCACCACCTGCGGCACCATCGCCTTGTAGCGCTCGTTGCGAATGCCGATCTCGACCTTGTGCTCGAAGTCGATGCCGCCGACACGCTCGACGAAGCCGTGCACGAAATGCTGGCGCGACTGCTCGCCGTCGCCGATGGTCGACAGCCCCGCGTCTTCCTGCGCCTTGATCCACAGCAGCGTGGCGTCGCGCTTGGCGTCGTCGAGCGCCGTGCCGCTGGCGCGCCACTGCGGCCACAGCTTGTCGGGCTCGGCGAGCCAGACGGGCTTGGGCAGGCTGCCGGCGATCGCGGTACGCAACATGATCGTCTCTCCTTGTCGTTGTCCACGAGCATAAGGCCGCGCATAGACTCCGCGCTGCCATGACGCCTCGAGCCGACCCCGCCAGCGATCTGCAGCGCGCGCAGGCCGAGATCGAGCGCCTGCGTGCCGAGAACGCGCGCCTCGCGGCGGCGCAGGCCGAGGACGGCTGGGCGCAGGGCCAGCGCCAGCTGTCGCTGTCGTTGTCGGGCATCGGCTGGTGGCGGCACGACCTGAAGACGGGCCTGCTGCATCACGACGAGCGCGCGCTGGCGATGATCGGCCGCGACTTCGGCGGCGATGGTGTGGCGCTGGACGTGGTGCGCGCGATCATCCACCCCGATGACCTGCCCGACGTGCAGGCCGCGTTTTCGACGACGCTGGGCGGCGGCGGGCCTGTGGACACGCAGACGCGCTACCGCCACGCCGACGGCCGTTGGCGCACGTTGCTGACGCGGCGCCTGCTGGTGCGTGACGCGCAGGGCCAGCCGGCGCTGATCTTCGGCGTCGCGCTGGACGTGACCGAACAGCAGCAGCGCACGACCGAGGCGCTGCACCTGGCGCGGCGCCTCGAAGCCGCAGCCGACGCGGCGCATGTCGGCCTGTGGTCGACACCGCTCGACGGCCGCGCGGCGGAGTGGAACGGCCAGATGCACGCCCTGCTGGGGCGCGATCCGGCGCTCGGGCCCTTGAGCGTGGGCGAGGCCTTGCGCCGCTACACACTGGCTGCCGATCGTGACCGCGTCGCCGCGACCGTGCTGGCCTGGATGAACGGCCCGCACGGCAAGCGGCTGGAAATCGAGCTGCGCATCCAGCGCGCCAACGACAGCGCGGTGCGCTGGATGCAGGTGCGCGGCCAGCGCGAGATGGATGCCGACGGCAGCCCGCGCGCCTTCGGCGTGATGCAGGACGTGACCGGCGAGCGCGAAGCCACCCAGCGCCTGCGCGTGGCCAACGAGCGCACGTCGCTGGCGCTGTCGGCGGTGCAGATGGGCACCTGGTCGCACGACGTGGCCAGCGGACGCGACGACTGGGACGAGCAGATGTTCCTGCTGCGCGGGCTCGCACCGGGCTCGCCGGTGCCCGATCGTGAGCAGCGCATGGCGCTGGTGCTGCCCGAGGACCGGCCGACGGCCGACACGCAGGCGATGCCGTTCACCAGCAGCGCCAACCCGCTGGCCTACGAATTCCGCATCCGCCGCGCCGGCGACGGCGCCGTGCGCACGCTGGCCTCGCGCTCGATCGCGCTGACCGACGCGCAGGGCCGCGTGACGCGCCGCATCGGCATCAACTGGGACGTCACCGACGTCCGCCAGGCCGAGCGCTTGCAGCGCGAGCGCGAGCTGGCGCTGCGCGACAGCCGCAACAAGTCGGCGCTGTTCGCGCGCATCAGCCACGAGCTGCGCACACCGCTCAATGCCGTGCTCGGCTTCGCGCAACTGATGCAATCGGAAAACGAGCAGGCCACGGCCGCCGAGCGCGAGCAGCGCTTGCGCCAGATCCGAACTGCCGGCCGCCGCCTGCTGGCACTGGTGGATAAGGTGCTCGACCTCGACGACCCCGCATCGACCGCGCGCGACGCAGCGCGCGTGCCGCTGTCGCTGGCCGATGCGCTCGACGCCGCAACCGCTGCGCTGGCGCAGGCTGCGCTGTCGCGCCACGTGCGCGTGCAGCGCGATGCGCTGTCGCTGCGCATCGTCGCCGACGAGCCGCGCCTGCAACAGGTGCTGGCGCAGTTGCTGGGCAACGCCATCAAGTTCAGCCGGCCGCACGGCGTGGTGCGGCTGCGTGCGCGCGTCGTCGGGCGCGAAGCAGTGCTGGAAATCGAAGACAGCGGCCCGGGCATCGACGCCGAACGCGCGCGTCGCCTGTTCGAGCCCTTCGCCGGACCCGACGGTTCGGCCGGTGCCGAAGCGCACGGCATCGGCCTGGGGATCGGCATCGGGCTGGCGATCGGCCAGTCGCTGGCGCAGCGCATCGGCGGCCGCATCGCGCTGGCCCACACGGGGCCGCAGGGCAGCGTCTTCGAACTCTGGCTGCCGCTGGCGGACGCGCCGCCCGCGGTGGCGGCGCCGCGCAAGGCACCGACGCTGCTCTACATCGAGGACAACGCGGTCAACATGCTGATCGTGCGCGAGCTGCTGGCCAAGCGGCCGCGTGTGGTGTTCCATGGCGCTGTCGATGGCGAAAGCGGCGTGCGCATGGCACGCGAGCAGCAGCCGACGCTGGTGCTGATCGACATGCAACTGCCGGACATCGACGGCACCGAGGTGCTGCGCCGGCTGCGCGCCGATCCGCTGACCGCTTCGATCCCGTGCATCGCGCTGTCGGCCAACGCCATGCCCGAAGACGTGCGCAGCGCGCGCGCCGCCGGTTTCGACGACTACTGGACCAAGCCGATCGACCTGGCGTCGTTCCTCGGCGTCATCGACCGCCTGATGCCTATGCCTTGACGGGCGTCAGAGGCGCACGGCCGTGCAACACGGCGATCAGGTTGTCGGCGGCGAGCAGCGCCATCTTCGTGCGCGTGGCGACGGTGGCGCTGGCGATGTGCGGCGTCAGCACGATGTTGGGCACGGCCAGCAGAGCGGCGTGCACCTCGGGCTCGCCCTCGAAGACATCGAGCGCCGCCGCAGCGATCTTGCGTTCACGCAGCGCTTGCGCCAGCGCCGCGTCGTCGACCACGCCGCCGCGGGCGACGTTGGTCAGCGTCGCCGTCGGCTTCATCAGCGCCAGTTCGGCAGCGCCGATGGCGTGGTGGCTGGCCTTCGAATACGGCACGACGATCACCAGGTGATCCGCTTCACGCAGCAGCGTTTCCTTGTCGACCCAGCGCGCGCCGAGCGGCGCTTCGAGCTCCGGCGCGAGCCGTGAGCGGTTGTGATAGATCACCTTCATGTCGAAGCCGAGCGCCCCACGCCGCGCGATCGCCTGGCCGATGCGGCCCATGCCGAGGATGCCGAGCGTGGCGGCGTGCACGTCGGCGCCGCAGAAGAAGTCGTGCGACCAGCGCTGCCAGCGGCCGCTGCGCAGGAAGTGTTCGCTCTCGGTGATGCGGCGCGCGGCGGCGAGCATCAGCGCGAAGCCGAAGTCGGCGGTGGTGTCGGTCAGCACGTCGGGGGCGTTGGTCACCGTGATGCCGCGCGCGCTGCAGGCCGCCACGTCGATGTTGTTGTAGCCCACGGCCATCGAGCACACGGCCTTCAGCTGCGGGCAGGCGGCGACGAGCGTGGCGTCGATCGGCTCGGTGGCGGCGACGAAGACGCCGTCGTGGCCCTGCAGGCGCGCGATCAGCTCGTCGCGCGGCCAATCGACGGGCGCGTCGTTGGTGGTGACATCGACGTGCCGGCGCAGGCGTTCGACGATCTCGGGAAAGATCTGGCGCGCGATCAGCACTCTGGGTTTGGGGTTCATCGTCGGCCTCTCGTCGATCAGCGGAAGAAGATGAGTGACATCAGCACGAACAGCGGCAGCAGGATCACCAGCGCCCAGGCCATGTAGCCGAAGAAGCTCGGCATGGCGACGCCGCGCTCTTCGGCGATGGCCTTGACCATGAAGTTCGGCGCGTTGCCGATGTAGGTGTTGGCGCCCATGAAGACGGCGCCGGCGGAAATGGCGGCCAGCGTGGCGGCATGCGTCGTCATCAGCGCCTGCGCGTCGCCACCGGCGAGGTTGAAGAAGACGAGGTAGGTCGGCGCGTTATCGAGAAACGAGCTGAGCACGCCGGTGAACCAGAAGTAGGCCCAGGGCAAGTGTTCGCCGCCGGGGCCGGTGACGGCGCGCGACACCGCGGCAAAGGCGCCCGCCTCGCCGGCGCGCAACATCGCCAGCACCGGCACCATGGTGACGAAGATGCCGATGAACAGTTTGGCCACTTCCTGCATCGGCGCCCAGGTGAACTCGTTCTTGCGCCGCAACTCGCGCGGCGTGATCGCCAGCGACAGCGCGGTGACGCCGATCAACGCGATGTCGCGCACGATCTGCTGCAGCTCCACCGCGGTGCCGAGCACGTCGAAGGCGATGCCGGGCTTCCACAGGCCGCTCATCAGCACCAGCGCGACCACCAGCGCCAGCGGCAGGAAGTTGATTGCGCCCTCGATGCGCAGGCGCGGCGCGTCGGGCGTCGGATCGACCGGCAGCACGCCCTCCTTGCGGTAGTAGTGGCTGTCGATGGCGAAGAAGATGGCGAACAGCGCGCCGAGCAGCAGCAGCGTCTCGGGAAAGATGTGCTTCACCGTCCAGAAGAAGTCCACGCCCTTCAGGAAGCCGAGAAACAAAGGCGGGTCGCCGAGCGGCGTCAGCGAGCCGCCGGCGTTGCTGACGGTGAAGATGAAGAAGACGACGACGTGCGCGACATGCTTGCGGTTGTCGTTGGCGCGGATCAGCGGGCGGATCAGCAGCATCGACGCGCCGGTGGTGCCCATGAGGCTGGCCAGCACCGAGCCGACGGCCATGATGGCGACGTTGAGCGCCGGGCTGCCGCGCAGATTGCCGCTGATGTAGATCCCGCCGGCGGCGGTATACAAGGCGACGAGCAGGACGATGAACGGGATGTACTCGGCCAGCAGCGTGTGGGCGAGCAGCCCGCTGGTGGTGCCCGCGCCGTAGAGCACAGCGAACGGCAGCAGAAAGGCCAGCGCCCAGCCGGCGGTGATCTTGCCGAAGTGGTGGTGCCACAGGCGCTGCGCGAGCAGCGGCAGCAAGGCGATGCTGAGCAGCATGCCGGCGAACGGCAGACCCCACAGCGCCGACAAGCTGCCGCCGTCGACTTCGGCGGCAGCGGCTGCCAGCGGCGCGCCGCAGAGCGACAGCGACGCCCCCAGTCGCGCGGCGGCGCGCGCGTTGATGCGGTGGTCTTCCATGGGTGACGGTCCCTCAGCCGCAGCCGCGGCACCGGCGCGGATTCTAGGCAGCCCTTGCTGGCGCCGTGCTGAAGAGCGCGGCGGCGCGTTCGGCGTTGCCGACGAAGCGCCACTGCCCCGCTTGCGGCAGGCCGTCGAGCGTCAGCGCGCCGAGCGCGCTGCGGTGCAGCGCTTCGACGCGGTTGCCCACCGCTGCCAGCATGCGCTTGACCTGGTGGTACTTGCCTTCGGTGAGCGTCAGGCGCAGGTGCGTCGGCGTGACCAGTTCCGCCGCCGCGGCGCGCACCGGCGCCGGATCGTCGTCGAGCACGACGCCGCTCAGCAGGCGGTCCACGTCCTTCGTTTGCAGCGCGTGCTTGCACGTCACCTCGTAGGTCTTCGGCACGTGATGCTTCGGCGACGTGAGGCGGTGGATCAGCGCGCCGTCGTCGGTGAGCAGCAACAGGCCGGTCGTGTCTTCATCGAGCCGGCCCACCGATTGCACACCGCGCGTGCGCAGCGGCGGCGGCAGCAGCGTCAGCACGCCCGGGTGGTGCCGCGGTTTCTGCGAGCACTCGTAGCCGGCAGGTTTGTGCAGCAGCACGAGCGCGCGGGCGTGGTAGGTCCAAGGGCGGCCATCGACTTCGAACGCGAAGCCGTCAACGACGGGCACGTCATCGTCTGTGTCGATCACCCGGCCGTTGGCGCGGACGGCTCGCGCATCGATCAGGCCCGCGCAAACGCGCCGCGTACCGAAGCCTTGCGAGAACAGCAACTGGGACCAACGCATCTATTCGACGAAACGGGTGAAGCCAGAGACGGCTTCGCGCTCGGTGGCGAGCCTGTTCTCCGGCGCGCTCTCGTCGGCGAAGCCGAGCGACATGCCGCAGACCACCATCTCGCTTTTCGGCAACGCGAGGTGTTCGGCGATGACCTTGTAGAAGCCGATGAACGCGGCCTGCGGGCAGGTGTCCAGACCGCGCCCGCGCGCCGCCGTCATCACGTTCTGCAGAAACATGCCGTAGTCGAGCCACGAGCCCTGGCGCAGGATGCGGTCGATGGTGAAGATCAGGCCCACCGGCGCGTCGAAGAAGCTGTAGTTGCGGCCGTGCTGCGCGTGCATGCGCGCCTTGTCGGCCTTGGTGATGCCGAGCAGGCCGTACAGGTCCCAGCCGATTTTGCGCCGCCGGTCGATGTAGGGCGGCGCCCATTCGGTCGGGTAGTAGTCGTACTCGCCGACGTCGGCGCCGGTCGAGCCTGCCGCGGCGTTGGCGTCGTGTGCGGCGAGGATCTTCTGCGACAGCGCCTCCTTGGCCGCGCCGGTGAGCACCGTCACCTTCCACGGCTGCGTGTTGACGCCCGACGGCGCGCGCGACGCCACGGCCAGGATGTCTTCGATCGTCTGCCGCGGCACGGGCGTCGGCAGGAAGGCGCGCACCGAGCGGCGCGAGGTGATCGCGGCATCGACGGCGGCGGTGGTGGCGGGGGTGACGTTGTTGCTCATGCGACTTGCGGTTGCTTCCATTGCGTCCAGGATTCAAAGGCCGTTTGCAGCGTGCGCAGGTGCACGCCGACCGTGACGTCGATGTCGCGGCCATAACCGCCGGCCATGCTGACGGCCACCGGGATGCCGCGCGCGCGGCAGGCGGCGAAGACGCGGCGGTCGCGCTCGGCCAGGCCTTCGGCGGTGAGCTTCAGGCGCCCGAGGCGGTCGCCCTCGTGCGGGTCGGCGCCGGCGAGGTAGAAGACCAGGCCGGGCGCGGTGCGCTGCCACAGCGCGGCCAGCGCCGCATCCAACGCGTCCAGGTAGGCGTCGTCGGCGCAACCGTCGGCCAGTTCGACGTCGAGATCGCCGGCCTGCTTGCGAAACGGAAAATTCTTCGCCCCGTGCAGCGACAGCGTGAACACGGTGTCGTCGTCGGCAAAGATCGCTGCGGTACCGTTGCCTTGGTGCACGTCGAGGTCGATCACCGCGACGCGCAGCAACTCGCGGTTGCCTCGGAGCGGCCGGGCGCGGCTGCGCCGATGCCACTCGGCCTGCATCAGGCGCGCGGCCACTGCGGCGTCGTTGAAGACGCAATAGCCGCTGCCCTTGTCGGCCTGCGCATGGTGAGTGCCGCCGGCAAGGTTGGCGGCGACACCTTCGCCGTCGATCAGCGCCACGCGCGCGGCGGCAATCGTCGCCCCAACCGAGCGCCGCGCCCGCTCGGCCATGCGCAGCGACCACGGAAAGCCGATCTCGCGCTGCTCGGCGGCCGAGAGATGCCCCTGCGCCACGGCCTCGACGTACTGCGGCGTGTGCGCCAGCGCCAGCTCGCCGTCGGTTGCCGGCAGCGCCGGCCCGAGGCGCATGCCGGGGCACTCGGCGACCACCCGGCTGCGCAGCTTTTCGTACTTGCCCATCGGAAAGGTGTGGCCGTCGGGCAGCGGCAAGACGAAGTGGTCGGCGTAGAAGGCCTGCATGGCGGGGCAGATTGTCACCGTTAGGTATCGCCGTCTAGATTGGTGCACCGCAGCAAAAAAGTGCTTGCCATTTGCGGGTTGACCCCTATACTTCAGTCCATGTTGCAGTGCAGCAAACGAGTTCCAAAGCAGTTCTGACCTTCTCCAACCCTCCAAAGGAAACCCCATCATGCTGACCGCTGAACAAGTCATGGCCGCCCAGAAAGCCAACGTCCAAACCCTCTTCGGCCTGACCGGCAAGGCCTTCGAAGGCGTCGAGAAGCTCGTCGAGCTGAACATGCAAGTCGCCAAGACCGCCTTCGACGAGGCCAGCAACGCCGCCACCGCCGCCCTGTCGGTGAAGGACGCGCAAGAGCTGCTGAGCCTGCAAGCCAGCTTCCTGCAGCCGGCCGCCGAGAAGGTCGCTGCCTACAGCCGCCACGTCTATGACATCACTGCCGCGACCAACGCCGAAGTGACCAAGGCTGCTGAGAAGCAACTGGCCGACGCTCAGGGCAAGTTCCTGAACCTGGTCGACAGCGCCGCCAAGAACGCCCCGGCCGGCACGGAAAACGCCGTCGCCCTGGTGCGCTCGGCCGTCTCGGCTGCCAACAACGCCTTCGAAAGCGTGCAGAAAGCGGCCAAGCAAGCCGCCGACGTGGCCGACGCCAACATCCAGGCGATGACCAGCACGGCAGTCAAGGCCGCTCAGCAGACCACGACCCGCGGCAAGCGCGGCTGATGCGACGGGCCTCTGGCCCGCGTATTGCTTACCAGACCAACAAGCATCTGATGACGCACCGAATCTGAGCATCGCCGGCGGCTCTCCCGCCGGCTAGCGCTCGACGAGTTGTCTCCTCGGTACCTGGTCTGACGGTACCTTTCACGGCCCGGTGGCAACACCGGGCCGTTTTCTATTCAGATTTAGCATTAGCTTCGAACTTCTCTGTTCTTTTCAAACATATAGAGGGTTCATAGAGTCCCGGGATGGATTCAATCGCCATCCTCTCGGGCTTTGCCGTGGGCGCCATCGTCGGCATGACGGGCGTCGGCGGCGGCTCGCTGATGACGCCGCTGCTGATCGGCGTGTTCAAGTTGCACCCCGCCCTGGCGATCGGCACCGACCTGTGGTTTGCCGCGCTGACCAAGACCGGCGGCGCGGTTGCCCATGCCCGCCACGGCCACGTGGACTGGCGCATCACGCAGCTGCTGCTGGCCGGCAGCCTGCCCGCCGCGCTGGCGACGATCGCACTGATGCATGCCACCGGCATCACCAAAGGCTGGGCCGCGGCGCTGACGTTTTCGCTCGGCATCGCGCTGCTGTTGACCGCCGTCGTGGTGGCCTTCAAAAAGACCTGGCAGTCGGTCGGCCTGCGGCTCGAACGCTGGCTGCCCGAGTCGCGCAAGGCGCCGCTGACCATCGCCAGCGGGGTCGTGCTCGGGGTGCTGGTCACGCTGTCGTCGATCGGCGCCGGCGCCCTCGGTGCGACGCTGATTCTCTTGCTGTACCCGCGGCTGGCTGCGCGCCGCCTCGTCGGCACCGACATCGCGCATGCGGTGCCGCTGACCCTCGTCGCCGGCATCGGCCACGCCACGCTCGGCCACGTCGATTGGGCGCTGCTGGCCGCGCTGCTCGTCGGCTCGCTGCCCGGCATCTGGATCGGCGCGCAACTGACGCGGCGCATGCCCGAGCGCATCGTGCGCGGCCTGCTCTGTGCATCGCTGGTCACGGCCGGCGTCAAAGTGATCTAGCCCATGTACCAATACACCGACTTCGACCGCCGCTTCGTGCATGCACGCGCGGCGCAGTTCCGCGACCAGCTCGAGCGCCATCTGCGTGGCCAGTTGCCCGACGACGACTTCAAGGCGCTGCGCCTGCAAAACGGCTGGTACGTGCAGCGCCACGCGCCGATGCTGCGCGTGGCGATTCCGTATGGCGCCGTGTCGGCGGCGCAGATGCGCACGCTGGCAAACATCGCCAAGGACTTCGACCGCGGCTACGCGCACTTCACGACGCGGCAGAACCTGCAATACAACTGGATCCCGCTGGCCCGCGCGGCCGACGTGATGGATGCGCTGGCCGCGGTGGACATGCATGGCATCCAGACCAGCGGCAACTGCATCCGCAACATCACGAGCGATGCGTTCGCCGGCGTGGCGCCGGACGAGATCGTCGATCCGCGGCCGTACTGCGAGATCCTGCGCCAGTGGAGCACGCTGCATCCGGAGTTCGCGTTCCTGCCGCGCAAGTTCAAGATCGCCGTCAGTGGCGCGAAGGAAGACCGCGCGGCGATCGGCTGGCACGACATCGGGCTGCAGTTGCGCAGAGGAGATCGCGGCGAGGTCGGCTTCGAGGTCTATGTCGGCGGCGGCATGGGGCGCACGCCGATCATCGGCACGCTGGCGAACGCCTTCGTGCCGTGGCAGCAGATCCTCGTCTTCATCGAAGCCGTCGTGCGCGTCTACAACCGCTACGGCCGGCGCGACAACGCCTACAAGGCGCGCATCAAGATCCTGGTTAAGGCCGAGGGGCCGAAGTTCTTCGACGCGGTCAATGAAGAGTTCAGGAACATCCTCGAGCGCGACGTCGATGGCGCGGCGCACATCGTCACCCAGGCCGAACTCGATCGCGTCTCGGCCTCGTTCACGACACCCGCCGGCGTGCGCGCGCAGGCCGAGCCGCAACGTTTGGGCGACGACTCGCGCGCTTTTACGCGCTGGCTCGACCGCAACGTGCGCGGTCACCGCGTGTCGGGTTATCGCGCCGTCGTGCTGTCGTTGAAGCGCGCCGGCCAGGCACCGGGCGATGCCACCGACGAACAGATGCACGCCGCCGCCGACCTCGCCGACCGCTTCAGCCACGGCGAGTTGCGCGTCACGCACCAGCAGAACCTGGTGCTGCCGTGGGTGCAGGCCAGCGAGCTCGTCGCGCTCTGGCAAGCGGCCAAGGCCTCGGGCTTCGCGACGCCGAACGTCGGCTTGGTGAGCGACATGATCGCCTGCCCCGGCGGCGACTTCTGCGCGCTGGCCAACGCGCGCTCGATTCCCGTGGCGGCGCAGATCACCGAGCGCTTCGCCGACATCGACGAGCTGAACGACATCGGCGACATCGACCTGCACATCAGCGGCTGCATCAACTCCTGCGGCCACCACCACAGCGGCCACATCGGCATCCTCGGCGTCGACAAGGGCGGGGCCGAGTGGTACCAGCTCACGCTCGGCGGCAGCGACGGCAACGCCTACGGCGGCGGCATCGCGGGCGCGACACCCGGCAAGGTGATCGGACCATCGTTCGCCGCCGACGAGGTGGTCGACGCGGTCGAAGCCGTCGTCGAGACCTACCGCGGCGTGCGCGCCGCCAACGAGCGCTTCATCGACACCGTCAGGCGCGTCGGCCTGGAGCCCTTCAAGACTGCCGCCAACGCCGTGCGGCGCAGTACCGCGAGGGAAGCCGCATGAAGTTCGTCGACCCGCGCCACGACTGCCCGCGCGACCCCTGGCACACGGTCGGCGGCGAGGACGGTCCGATGGTGACCATCACCCCCGACGCCTACCTGCTGCTGACGCTGCCGCAATGGCACAGCGTGCGCGCGACCTGGCCGGCCGCCAAACCGGTCGGCGTCATCGTGCCCAACGACGTCGATATCGAGACCGTCGCGCCCGACCTGCCGCAGCTGGCGCTGGTGGCACTCCACTTCCCCAAGTGGACCGACGGTCGCGCCTACAGCCAGGCCCGGCTGCTCAAGCGCCGCTGGCGCTATGCCGGCGAGGTGCGCGCGACCGGCGACGTGCTGGTCGACATGGTGCCGCTGCTGGCCCGCACCGGCTTCGACGTCGCTGTGCTGCGCCACGACCAGAGCCCAGAGGCCGCCGCCAACACCCTGACCCACTTCGCCGCTCACTACCAGGCCGACGTGGCCGAGCACCGGCCGCTGTTCGCGCGCCAGGGAGCCGCAGCATGAGCGGCGCCATTGCTCTCTACGCACACGCTTCGGCCGACTTCGACGCGAAGCTGGCCGCGACGATCGCCCGGCTGCGCCAGGCCGCGACCGCGCACGCCGGCCGCATCGTCCAGGCCACCAGTCTGGGCGCCGAGGACATGGTCATCACCGACCTGATCGCGCGCCACGCCATCCCGGTCGCGATCGGCACGCTCGAGACCGGCAAGCTGCATGCCGAGACGTCGGCGCTGATCGGCCGCATCGAGCAGCGCTACGGCCTGCAGGTCGAGGCCTACCGCCCGACGGACGAGCAGGTCGTGCACTTCGTCAGGACGAACGGCGAAGAGGCGATGTATCGCAGCATCGCGCTGCGCAAGGCCTGCTGCGGCCTCCGCAAGCTGGAGCCCCTGTCGCGCATGCTGGCCGACCGGACGGCCTGGGTCACCGGCCTGCGCCGCGAGCAGAGCGACGCGCGCGGCGAGGTGCCCTTCGACGACCACGACGACGCCGGCCGCCTCAAGCTCAACGCGCTGGCCGACTGGACCTGGGGCGACGTCTGGCACTACATCGCCGCGAACGACGTGCCCTACAACCCGCTGCACGACCAGTTCATGCCCAGCATCGGCTGCGCCCCCTGCACGCGCGCCATCGCCGTCGGCGAGCCCTTCCGCGCCGGACGCTGGTGGTGGGAGGACGAGGCCGCCAAGGAATGCGGCCTGCACGTCCACCACGACGAGCCCGCCGTGTCCCCCCTTGGAGCGTCGCGATGAACGCGCCCGCCACCATGACCCACCTGCTGCCCGACATCGACCACCGCCACCTCGACGCGCTCGAGGAAGAGGCCATCTTCATCCTGCGCGAGGTCGCCGGCGCCTTCGAGCGGCCGGGACTGCTGTTCTCCAGCGGCAAGGACTCCTGCGTCGTGCTGCGCCTGGCCGAGAAGGCCTTCAAGATGCGCAAGCGCGGGTCCGACGATCTCAATGAGTTCGAAGGCCGCCTGCCCTTCCCGCTGGTGCATGTGGACACCGGCCACAACTTCCCCGAGGTCATCGAGTTCCGCGACCGCCGGATCGCCGAAATGGGCGAACGCCTGGTCGTCGGCCACCTCGACGACTCGATCGCGCGCGGCACTATCCGCCTGTCGCACCCGCTGGAGTCGCGCAACGGCCACCAGACCGTGACCCTGCTCGAGACCATCGAGGAGCACCGCTTCGACGTGATGATCGGCGGCGCCCGCCGCGACGAGGAGAAGGCGCGCGCCAAGGAGCGCATCTTCAGTCACCGCGACAGCTTCGGGCAGTGGCAGCCCAAGGAACAGCGGCCCGAGCTGTGGAGCCTGTTCAACACCCGCATCAAGCCGGGCGAGCACTTCCGCGCCTTCCCGATCAGCAACTGGACCGAGCTCGACGTCTGGCTCTACATCGCCCGCGAGAACATCCCGCTGCCCAGCCTGTACTACACCCACGAGCGCCAGGTGATCCGCCGCAAAGGCCTGCTGGTGCCGCTGACCGAGGTGACGCCGCCCGAGGCCGGCGAGACGGTCGAGACCGCCCGGGTGCGCTTCCGTACCGTCGGCGACATGACCTGCACCTGCCCGGTCGAGAGCGACGCCGCCGACGCGAACGACATCGTCGCCGAGACGCTGACCGTGACCGTCAGCGAGCGCGGCGCCACGCGCATGGACGACCGCACCTCGGACGCTTCGATGGAGCGGCGCAAGAAGGAAGGCTATTTCTGATGAGTCTCGACGAGCTGCAACACCGCGCCCTGCGCTTCCTGACCGCAGGCAGCGTCGACGACGGCAAGAGCACGCTGATCGGCCGCCTGCTGTTCGACAGCCGCGCGATCCTGGCCGACCAGCTCGACGCGCTGGAGAAGCGCGCCGCCGGCGGCACGGTCGACCTGTCGCTGCTGACCGACGGCCTGGAGGCCGAGCGCGAACAGGGCATCACCATCGACGTGGCCTACCGCTACTTCGCCACCCGCCAGCGCAAGTTCATCATCGCCGACGCGCCGGGCCACGAGCAGTACACGCGCAACATGGTCACGGCCGCGGCCGGCAGCGATGCCGCGGTGGTGCTGGTCGACATCACCAAGCTCGACTGGAAGACCCAGCCGGTGCAGTTGCTGCCGCAGACGCGTCGCCACTCCCTGCTGGCGCAGCTGCTGCGCGTGCCCAGCATCGTGTTCGCGATCAACAAGCTCGACGCGGTCGATGCCGAGGCCGAGGCGGCCTACGACGCCGTGCGCGAAGCGCTGGAGACCTTTGCCGGCCAGGCCGGCATCGCCGTCGCCGGCATCGTGCCGGTGTCGGCGCTGCGCGGCGACAACGTCACCGTCCGCTCCGCCGCATGGACCTGGTACGGCGGCGAGACGCTGCTGGAGCTGCTGCACCGCCTGCCGGCCTGCGACGAGCGCCACGACGGCGCGCTGCTGATTCCGGTCCAGTACGTCGCCAAGAGCGTGACGAACGAGCGCGAACAAGGCACCGGCCACCAGCCCCGCACGATCTGGGGCCGCATCGCCCACGGGAAGGTGCAGGCCGGCGACAGCGTGCAGGTGTTCCCGAGCGGGCAGACCGCCGTCGTGGCCGAAGTGCGGCGCGCCGGCGTGGCGGTCGACGCGTGCGAGGCCGGCCAGTCGGCGGGCCTGGTGCTGGACCGCCAGCTCGACGTGTCGCGCGGGGACTGGATCGCCAGTGCCAGACCCTTGCAGACGACCCAGCGCTTCGCCGCCACGCTGGCCTGGCTGGACACCGAGCCCGCACAGATCGGCCGCAAGTACTGGGTGCGGCACGGCAACCGCTGGGTGCAGGCGCGCATCACCGCGATCGACAGCCGGCGCGACATCCACACGCTGGAGGACACCGATGCGCACGAGCTCGCCGTCAACGAGATCGGCCGCGTGCAGATCGAGACGCAGGCTCCGCTGCCTGTGGAGGCCTATGCCGACAACCGCGTGGGTGGTGCGCTGATCGTCGTCGACCCGACGAGCAACCGCACCAGCGGCGCGCTGCTGGTGGCCTGAGCATGTCGGCGCACGCGGTCGTCTTTGTCGGTGCCGGCCCGGGAGCGGCCGACCTGATCACCTTGCGCGGCGCGCGGCGACTGGCCGAAGCAGAGATCGTCCTGTCCGACGCGCTGGTCGATCCCGCCCTGCGCGCCCTGGCGCCGCAGGCCCGCTGGGTCGATGTCGGCAAGCGCGGCTTCCGGGACTCGACCGGACAGACCCGCATCAACGCCCTGCTGGTCGGCTACGCCCGCCAGGGTCTGCGCGTCGTGCGGCTCAAGGGCGGAGACCCCAGCGTCTTCGGGCGTCTCGAGGAAGAGCTGCAGGCGCTGGACCAGGCCGGGCTGCCGGCCGAGGTGGTGCCCGGCGTCACCGCCGCGCTGGCCGCCGCCGCCGAGACGCGGCGCCCGCTGACGCGCCGCGGCGACGGACGCAGCGTCGGCCTGACCACGGCGATGACGCGCGAAGGCCGCCTGCAGGCCGGCGCTCACGCCGACACCGAGGTCTACTACATGGCCGGCCGCCAGCTGGCGGCGCTGTCGCGGCGGCTGCGCGAGGCTGGCTGGCCTGCCGACGCGCCGGTCAGCGTCGTGTCGCGCGCGGGCTGGCCCGACGCCCTGGCGAGCGAGCACCGCCTGGCCGACCTGGCTGCCGCCAGCGTGCTGCACGCCGGGCGGCCGACGGTGGTCGCGGTGGGCGTCGGCGCCACGGCTGTCGCGCAGCGGCCTCGGGCCCCCGAAACGCGTGCGCCGGCCGCCACCCCCGAGCAAACCCCAAGCCCGTAAAATCCCAGGTTCTTGCGCCGCCCGCGACCCGCGACGGCCCCTCCCCGCCAGACCCACACCGTCATGACCCACGTCGTCCTCGAATCCTGCATCCGCTGCAAGTACACCGACTGCGTCGATGTCTGCCCCGTCGACTGCTTCCGCGAAGGGCCGAACATGCTGGTGATCGACCCCGACGAGTGCATCGACTGCGCCGTCTGCATCCCCGAATGCCCGGTCAATGCCATCCTCCCCGAGGAGGATGTTTCGCAGGAGCAGCAGAAGTTCATCGCCATCAACGTCGAGCTGGCCAAGAAATGGCCCAGCATCACCAAGCGCAAGCCCGCGCTGGCCGACGCCGACGACTGGAAGGACCGGAAGGACAAGCTCGGCGAGCTGATCCGCTGAACGACCCATGGAGCCTCAACTGAACCCCGCCATCGCCCAGACCGCCGCCAGCCACGACGGCCCGATCGAGACGGATGCCGTCATCGTCGGTGCCGGCCCGGTCGGCCTGTTCCAGGTCTTCGAGCTCGGCCTGCTGGAGATCAAGGCCCACATCATCGACTCGCTCGCCTATCCCGGCGGCCAGTGCATCGAGCTCTACCCGGACAAGCCGATCTACGACATCCCGGCGGTGCCGGTCTGCACCGGCAAGGAGCTGACGGACAACCTGCTCAAGCAGATCGAACCCTTCGGCGCGACCTTCCACCTCGGGCAGGAGGTCAGCCTCGTCGCCCGGCGCGACGACGGCCGCTTCGACCTCGAGACCAGCAAGGGCACGCGCTTCATCACGAGGACGATCTTCATCGCCGGCGGCGTGGGCTCGTTCCAGCCGCGCACGCTCAAGGTCGACGGCCTCGAGAAGTTCGACGGCACGCAACTGCACTACCGCGTGCGCAACCCGTCGCAGTTCGCGGGCAAGAACCTCGTCATCGTCGGCGGCGGCGACTCGGCGCTCGACTGGACGCTCAACTTCGTCCAGGACGGCCCGAACAAGGCCGAGAGCGTGATCCTGGTGCATCGCCGCGACGGCTTCAAGGCGGCGCCCGCCAGCGTCGCCAAGATGAAGGAGCTCTGCGAAGCGCTCGAGATGCAGTTCGTCGTCGGCCAGATCACCGGCATCGAGGAGGCGGACGGCCAGCTGACCGCCGCCAAGGTCACCGGCGGGGACGGCGTCACGCGCGTCGTGCCGCTGGACATGCTGCTGGTGTTCTTCGGCCTCAGCCCCAAGCTCGGGCCGATCGCCGACTGGGGCCTGAACATCGAGCGCAAGCAACTGGTCGTCGACACCGAGAAGTTCGAGACCAACGTGCCGGGCATCTTCGCGGTCGGCGACATCAACGTCTATCCGGGCAAGAAGAAGCTCATCCTGTCGGGCTTCCACGAGGCGGCGCTGGCGGCCTTCGGCGCGGCGCCCTACATCTTCCCGGACAAGCGCATCCACCTGCAGTACACGACGACGAGCCCGAAACTCCACAAGGTGCTGGGCGTCGAGACGCCGGTGTTCGATTGACGGCTCGGCCGCGTGCTCCACCGAAGCCCGCCTCGTGCGGGCTTCGTCGTTTCTGCTGCGCCATAATCCGCCCGTCGCGCGATCACCGCGCGGCATTCGCTAGGGGTGTTGGACCGCCGACCCGGTGGTCCGACTGAGAAAGTCCCTTTGAACCTGATTGAGGTAATCCTCGCGCAGGGAAGCGGTCTTGCAGTGCCACGCCCGCGTGTCGCCGTGCAGGACGCCCACCTGCCATCGACCACGGATCCACGATGGCAACCCGCACTTCCTTCCTGTTCGTCCCGTTCGCCGTCGCGACCTCGTTCGCCGCGGCGCAATCCACCACCCTGCCGCCCGTCACGGTGCAGGGCCGCAGCGACACCGCGACGGCCGACGTCACCGGCTTCGGCGACATCCCGCTGGAGCGCAGCCCGCTGCAGGCCCGCGTCCTCGGCGAAGCGGCGCTCAAGTCCGGCAGCGGCACGCTGCGGGAGCTGACGCGCCGCGACGCCAGCGCCGGCGACGCCTACAACTCCGAGGGCTACTGGGACCAGTTCTCGGTGCGCGGCTACGTCATCGACAACCGCTACAACTACCGCCGCGACGGCCTGCCGATCAATGCCGAGACCTCGATCGCGCTGGACAACAAATCGCGCGTCGAGCTGCTCAAGGGCATCAGCGGCATGCAGGCCGGCACCAGCGCGCCGGGCGGGCTGGTGAACCTGGTCGTCAAGCGACCGGCCGGCGAGATCCGCGGCGCGACGCTGGAACTGTCGGGCCGCGGCAGCGTGCTCGGCGCCGTCGACCTGGGCACACGCTTCGGTGCGGACCAGGCCTTCGGCCTGCGCCTCAACGCCGCAGCGGCCCGCATCGACCCCGAACTGCGCAACGCGAAGGGCGAGCGCCACCTCGTCGCGCTGGCCGGCGACTGGCGGCTCGCCCCGGGCAGCCTGCTGGAAGCCGAGATCGAGATCAGTCGCCGCTCGCAGCCCAGCCAGCCGGGCTTCAGCCTGCTCGGCGACCGCGTGCCCGACGCGCACGACATCGATCCGCGCATCAACCTCAACAACCAACCCTGGTCGCTGCCGGTGGTCCTGCAGGGACGCACCGCCAGCCTGCGCTGGACGCAGCAGCTGGCGTCGGGGTGGCGCGCGCGCCTGCACGTCGCGAGCCAGCAGCTCCAGAGCGACGACCGCATCGCCTTCCCCTTCGGTTGCGACGCCGAGGGCAACTACGACCGCTACTGCAGCGACGGCACGTTCGATCTCTACGACTTCCGCAGCGACAACGAACGTCGCCGCACCGAGGCGGCCGACGCCTCGCTGCAGGGCCGTCTGCGCCTCGGCGGCGTCGAGCACCTGCTGACCACTGGTGTGCTCGCGAGCCGCTTCGAGGCGCGCTTCGAAGGCCAGGCCTTCAACTACGCGGGCACGGGCCGCATCGACGGCGGGCTGGTGACGCCTGCCGCCCCCGATGCCGTCCTGGACAACACGCAGCGCAGCGAGCGCAACACCGAGTTCTACGTCCGCGACGCCATGAAGCTGACCGAGGACCTGGGACTGTGGCTCGGCCTGCGCCACACCCGCCTGTCGCGCGACAGCATCACGACCTCCGGCACCGAGGCGACGGACTATCGGCAGAGCTTCACGACGCCGTGGCTGGCGGCGAGCCTGGCGCTCACCGCGCGGGATCTGGCCTACGCGAGCTGGGGCCAGGGCATCGAGTCCCAGGTCGTGCCCAACCGCCCGGGCTCGTTCACCAACCCGGGCCAGCCCCTGCCGGCGCTCAAGAGCCGCCAGGCCGAGCTGGGCCTCAAGCACGCCGGCGAGCGCATCGATGCCCACCTGGCCGTGTTCGACATCGAGCGCCCCGCAACCAAGGTCTGCGCGCTCAGCCCCTGCGCGCTGGTCATCGACGGCGTGGCCCGGCATCGTGGGCTGGAGGCCGGTACCGAGCTGCGGCTGGGCGCGTGGTCGCTGGGCGCCAGCGCGATGTGGCTGCGCGCGCGCCGCGAAGGCAGCGCCGACGCAGCGCTGGAGTCGCAGCGCCCGCCCAACGTGCCGGCGCGCACGCTGCGCCTGAGCGGCGGCCACCGCTTCGAGGGCGGTCTGTCGCTGGACGCCCTGCTGACGGCAGAGAGCGATCGCACCGTGCTGCCGACCGCCGACTCGCCGCGCATCCCGGGCTGGGCGCGCCTGGACGTCGGCGCGCGCTACGAGCAACGCACCGGCAGCGGCACACTCACCTGGCGCGCCGGCATCGACAACCTCGCCGACCGCCGCGCCTGGCGCGAATCGCCCTACCAGTTCGGCCATGCCTACCTCTACCCGCTCGCACCGCGCACCTGGCGCGTCTCGCTGAGCACGGACCTGTAGAGCGCGCCTCGACCGTGGCTATAATCTCGGGCTGAATTCCTCGATAGCTCAGTCGGTAGAGCGCCGGACTGTTAATCCGTAGGTCCCTGGTTCGAGCCCAGGTCGGGGAGCCAAACAACAACAAGGGGCTGCGTCGCGAGGCGTAGCCCCTTTGTCTTGCCAGCCGTCCGTCCCACCGAAGCCGCCATGACCGCCGGACTCGAACTGCGCGACCTGGCCTGCCGTCGCGGGAACCGACTGCTTTTCAGGCAGGTGTCGTCCACCGTGCGCGCCGGCGAGCTGCTGCGCGTACAGGGGGCCAACGGCGCCGGCAAGACCAGCCTGCTGCGCATGATCTGCGGCCTGGCCTCGCCGGCCGCGGGCCAGGTGCTGTGGCACGGCCGGCCGGTCGGGGGCCTGCGCGAGGAGTACGGCCGCGAGCTCGCCTACCTCGGCCACGCGCCGGCGCTGAAGGACGAACTCTCGGCGCTCGAGAACCTCGAGGCCGCCGCCACGTTCGGCGGGCGCCGCACCTCGACCGCCGAGGCGAAGGCCGCCCTCGACGCCGCCGGGCTGAACGGCCGCGAGCACCTGCCGGCGCGCGTGCTCTCGCAGGGCCAGCGGCGCCGCGCCGGCCTCGCGCGTCTGGCGCTGCCATCCGCGGCCGCGCTGTGGGTGCTGGACGAACCCTTCAACGCGCTCGACACCCACGCGACCCAGTGGCTGCTCGACCTGCTGTCCGCGCAACTCGCGCGCGGCGGCATCGTCGTGCTGACCAGCCATCAGCCGGTCGCGCTGGACCCGCAGTGGCCCCAGGTCACGGTCAGCCTGTGAGCGCCGCCCTTCCCGTGCCGACCGCGTCCATCGCCGCTCCGGCCGGCGTGCTGGCCACGATGCGCTGCGTGCTCGTGCGCGACCTGCGCATCGCGCTGCGCCGCCGTGCCGATACGGCCGCGGCCCTGTTCTTCTTCGTCATCGTCGTCAGCCTCTTCCCGCTGGGCGTCGGCCCCGAGCCGCAACTGCTGCGCACGATGGCGCCGGGCGTGCTGTGGGTGGCGGCGCTGCTGGCCTCGATGCTGTCGCTCGCGCGCCTGTTCGCCGACGACCACCACGACGGCACGCTCGAGCAGTTGCTGCTGGCCGCCTGCCCGCTGCCCTTGCTGGTGCTGGCCAAGATCGCCGCGCACTGGCTGGTGTCCGGGCTGATGCTGGCCCTGATCTCGCCGCTGCTGGCGCTGCAGTTCGGCCTGGACGCATCGGCCACCGGCGTGCTGCTGCTGTCGCTGCTGCTGGGCACGCCCCTGCTCAGCCTGGTCGGCGCCATCGGCGCCGCACTGACCGTCGGCGTGCGCGGCGCCGGGGTGCTGCTGTCGCTGCTGGTGCTGCCGCTGTACGTACCGGTCCTGATCTTCGGCGCGGGCGCGATCGAGGCCAGCGCGGCCGGCCTGGGCAGCGCCGGACACTTTTCGTTGCTGGCGGCGATGCTGCTGGTGGCACTCTTCCTCGCCCCCTGGGCCTGCGCCGCAGCCCTGCGGATCGCCCTGGACTGAAGCGATTGCACAATCCCGGCTGCCCGACCGCCCCCGCCATGACACGCCCGATCAACTGGTTCAAGTACGCCGCGCCGCTGCGCTTCCATCCGCTGGCGGGCGCGGCCGTCCCGTGGTTCGCCGCCGTCGCCGCGTTGCTGACGATCGCCGGCCTCTACATCGGCTTCTTCGTCGCGCCGACCGACGCGACGCAGGGCGAGGCCTACCGCATCATCTTCATCCACGTGCCGGCGGCCTGGATGTCGA
>CADEEN010000015.1:0-3117 GCA_902826345.1 uncultured Burkholderiales bacterium
GCGTTGATCCAGGCGCTCGCGCAATTCACGCAGCTCGTCGGCGCGCACGAGACGCGCAGCATCGTGCTGCTGGTCGTGCGCGCGGGTGAAGATGCGGTAGCGGTTGTCGGCTGCTTCGAGGACGCGGCTGATGCCATGGTCGGCGATCACGATGCCGCCGTTGCCGTCGTCATCGAAGTCCACGAGCAACGTGAAGCCGGCGTGGGCATCGTCGTCGTTTGGCCGGTTGGCGTCGGCGCCGACGATCTCCTTGCCCTCTTCGGCCGCCGCCATGTCGGCCACGGTGTGTGCGATCGCCAGCGCGTGCGGCGCAAACGCGGCCTGATCGCGCCGCTCGCGGCGCAGCATCGCCAGGTGTGCGCCGATCGCGCCGACTAGATGACCGCGCGTGCCCTCGATCATGTCTTCGGTGGCCTCGACCACCGGCTCGCCGGTGAGGCGTGTGCGGCTGGTCTGCGCCAGTGCGTAGAGCAACAGGCCGCGCGTGGTTTCGGTGAGGCCCGAAGCGACGAACGCTGCCGACCAGCGCTCGAAACGGTGCCGCAGGTTCTGCCGCGCGCCGGGCCAGGCATCGCGCACCAGCGACTCGACGCGCTGCTGTTCGAGCAGCTCGAAGACGAGGCGCGCCGCGGGTTGTTGCGGCAGCTGCGACTGATGCAAGGCAGCGTCGGAGTGCGATACACGCAGTGCCAGGCCATCGGTGGCGCCACGGAACGAAGCGAAGCCGTCGTTGGCCAGCGAAGGGTAGAGGTGGGGTGCGGCGATCGGCAGCACGCGCGAACCGCGGTGCAGACGCTGGGCGCGAAAGTGCAGGTCGCGCTCGCCGGTGAGCGCGCGCACCGCCGCGCCGCAGAGCTCTTCGACGCGCTGCTGCTGCCTGACGGCGGCACTGTCCGTGCCCATCACGCGCCCGGGTTCGAGTACGACTCCGCCAACTCCGCGCCGAAGCAGCGTTGAAAGTACTCGGCGACGATCGGCCACTCGGCTTCGTCGCACTTGTTGAGGAACGACAAGCGAAACGCCAGCGCCACGTGGCGAAAGATCTCGCAGTTCTCGGCCCAGGTGATCACCGTGCGTGGCGACATCAGCGTGCTCACGTCGCCGACGGCGAAGCCTTTGCGCGTGAGCTCGGCCACCGCGACCATCGCGCGCACGAGCTCGCGCTTCGTACCCGGCACGCGCGCCAGCACGATGGCGATTTCTTCATCGGCAGGCAGGTAGTTCAGCGTGGCGACGATGTTCCAGCGGTCGATCTGCGCGTGGTTCAACTTCTGCGCACCGTGATACAGGCCGTTCAGGTTGCCGAGGCCGACGGTGTTGGCGGTGGCGAACAAACGAAAGCTCGGGTGCGGGCTGATGACGCGGTTCTGGTCGGTCAGCGTGAACTTGCCTTCGCGCTCCAGGATGCGCTGGATGACGAACATCACGTCGGGCCGGCCGGCGTCGTACTCGTCGAAGACCAGCGCCACCGGGCGTTGCAGCGCCCAGGGCACGATGCCTTCCTGAAACTCGGTGACCTGCTTGCCTTGGCGCAGCACGACAGCGTCGCGCCCAACCAAGTCGAGCCGGCTGATGTGGCCATCGAGATTGACGCGCACACACGGCCAGTTCAATCGCGCTGCCACCTGCTCGATGTGCGTGCTCTTGCCCGTGCCGTGCAGGCCCTGCACCATGACGCGGCGGTTGCGCGTGAAGCCGGCCAGCAGCGCCAGCGTGACGTCGGCGTTGAAACGATAGGCGTGATCGACCTCGGGCACATGCTCGTCGCGCGTGCTGAAGGCGGGCACTTGCAGCAGGCTGTCGATGCCGAAGACCTCGCGCGCGCTGAGCAGCAGATCGGGGGTCATGCGCGCTTGCGTCCTGCCGGCACGGCGTGCCCTTCGATCTGCGCCAGCGCCGCAGCCGCACGCCGCAGCGCCGGCAACATCGCCAGCGCGCGCTCCTTGTTCACGCGCACCATCGGCGCCTGCACGGCCACGCAAAGGTTCGAGCGGCCTTCGGCAACGGGCACCAGTACGGAGACGCACAACAGGCCCGGCAAAAACTCCTCGTTGTCGAGCGCGTAGCCGTCACGCGCCACGCGCTTGATCTCGCGCTCCAGCGCATCGGGCTTGGTCAGCGTTCTGGCCGTGTACGACTCGAGCGGCGCGTGGCCCAACAGGCGTTGGCGTTGTGCCGGCGTCATCTGCGACAAAAGCAGCTTGCCGCTGGCCGAGCAATGCGCCGGCACGCGCGAGCCGGTGTGCAGATAAAAGCGCAGCGGCGCCGCGGTTTCGACACGGTCGAGATAGACCACCTCGTTGCCGGACAGGGCCGTGATGTTGCAGCTCTCGCCGAGCTCTTGCACCAAGTGCCGCAACACCGCGTGGCGCGCGCCGTGGTAGGTGCTGTTCAACATCAGGTTCTCGGCCAGGCGGCGCAGGCGCACGCCGGTGCTGTAGTGGCGGCCATCGCCCTCGCGTTGCAGCAGGCCGGCGCTTTCGAGACCCTGCAGCATGCGGTGCAGCGTCGGCTTGGGCAGCCCGGTTTCGTCGACCAGGCCCTGCAGCGAGAACAACTGGTCGCGCTCGGCGATCACTTCGAGCAAGGCGAACAGGCGCAGCGTCGGTGTGTCGCCGTCGAGATCGACGACGTTGGCTTTGGGGGCGCTGGACTTCATGTGGCGGCATCATATTCGCGTTCCAAAAAATAGTACAAGGCGTATCGGAAAACAGAATTCGGTTGACTTGCCAGAGGAGGGCTCCTACAGTCCAACGCGCTGTTCCGCCAGCGCCTTCAGGAGAGCCGTGATGACGAAGAACCCGCCCGCCGACAGCCGCAAAGTGGTCGCCGGCATGACCAAGATGACGCCCAGCGAAGCCTTTGTCGAGACGATGGTGGCCAACGGCGTGACGCACATGTTCGGCATCATGGGCTCGGCCTTCATGGATGCGATGGACATCTTCGCGCCCGCCGGCATCACGCTGATTCCGGTGGTGCACGAGCAGGGTGCGGGCCACATGGCCGACGGTTATGCGCGCGTGTCGGGCCGCCACGGCGTCGTCATCGGCCAGAACGGCCCGGGCATCAGCAACTGCGTCACCGCCATCGCCGCGGCGTACTGGTCGCACAGCCCCG
>CADEEN010000015.1:3127-22640 GCA_902826345.1 uncultured Burkholderiales bacterium
GCCTGGGCCTCGGCGGTTTTCAGGAAGCGGCGCAGTTGCCGATGTTCCAGGAGTTCACGCGCTACCAAGGGCATGTCAACAACCCGAAGCGCGTGGCCGAGTACACCGCGCGCTGCTTCGACCGCGCGATCAGCGAGATGGGACCGACGCAGCTCAACATCCCGCGCGACTACTTTTACGGCGAGATCACGTGTGAGATTCCGAAGCCGATGCGCGTCGAGCGCGGCGCCGGTGGCGAGAACAGCTTGAATGCTGCGGCCGAGATGCTGGCCAATGCGAAGTTCCCGGTCATCCTGTCGGGCGGCGGCGTCGTGATGGGTGATGCGGTTGAAGAGGTGAAGGCGCTGGCCGAGCGACTCGGCGCGCCGGTCGTCAACGGCTATCTGCGCAACGACAGTTTCCCGGCAAGTCATCCGCTGTGGTGCGGACCGCTCGGCTACCAGGGCAGCAAGGCGGCGATGAAGCTGATCGCGCAAGCCGATGTTGTGCTCGCGCTCGGCTCGCGCCTGGGCCCCTTCGGCACGCTGGCGCAACACGGCATGGACTACTGGCCGAAGGAGGCGAAGATCATCCAGGTCGAGGCCGATCACACCAACCTCGGTCTGGTGAAGAAGATCTCGGTCGGCATCCACGGCGATGCCAAGGCGGCGGCGAATGCGCTGCTGGCGCGCATCGGTTCGCGCACGCTGGCCTGTGACGCGACGAAGGCCGAGCGCGCATCGAAGATCAAGACCGAAAAGGCGGCGTGGGAGAAGGAGCTCAGCGAGTGGACGCACGAGCGTGATCCCTACAGCCTGGACATGATCGAAGAGGCCAAGGGCGAAACGCCGTTCAGTGGCGGGCAGTACCTGCATCCGCGCCAGGTGCTGCGCGAACTCGAGAAGGCGATGCCGCCACGGGTGATGGTCTCGACGGACATCGGCAACATCAACGCCGTCGCCAACAGCTATCTGCGTTTCGAAGAGCCGCGCAGCTTCTTCGCGCCGATGAGCTACGGCAACTGCGGCTACTCGCTGCCGACGATGATCGGCGCCAAGCTTGCTGCGCCGGAACGTCCCGCGGTGGCGTACGCCGGTGACGGCGCGTGGGCGATGAGCATGGTCGAGATCATGACCGCCGTGCGCCACGACATCCCGGTCACCGCGGTCGTCTTCCACAACCGGCAGTGGGGCGCGGAGAAGAAGAACCAGGTCGATTTCTACAACCGCCGCTTCGTTGCGGGCGAGTTGGAGAACACGAGCTTTGCCGGCATCGCCAAGAGCATGGGCGCCGAGGGCATCGTCGTCGATCGGCTCGAAGATGTCGGCGCGGCGCTGAAGAAGGCGATCGACTTGCAGATGAATCAGAAGAAGACCTGCGTCATCGAGATCATGTGCACGCGTGAACTGGGCGATCCGTTCCGGCGTGATGCGCTGGCGAAGCCGGTGCGGTTACTCGACAAGTACAAGGACTATGTTTGATGGCTTTTTGCGCGATGGTCGCAGGCTGTCTGCGCGCGACCCGAGTGCGGCGCGGCGCCGTCGCTCATGCTGGAGTACCAGAAATCGCGCCGTCGCCGCGCCGCACTCGGGCCTGCCGGCCGTGCGGGTGTTCGCGGCCACGATTGCTTGTGCATTGTTTGGGTGAGATTGAGCGGCAAGCCGCGGGCATCGAGCCCGCGCCTTGCCGGCGCGCTGAAGGCGCGCGTCTGCGCACGAGCCGGGCTCGATGCCCGGCTTGTGTGCTTCTCCCACAAATAACAGTCGGTGCTCTGCGCAAGGGCGTGGGCGGGTGCGCGGTGGCGCGCCTGTGCGGCGGCGAGGAGCGGAGGGGTTCGGTCGGCGCATGTACCCATGCGATCCGTCAACTGACTCACTGCGTCTGTTCGAGGGCAGCGAACGCAGTGAGTGAAGCGAGTTACGCAGTGCGACCGAATCCCGAGCGCCGCAGCGCAGTCGGCGCGCCTTTGGCGCCGACCGCCGCAGTGGCGCTCCGCCGCGCACCCGCCCGCGGCTTTGCGCTCTTCCTGGGCCGGAACAGCGGATGAGCGCTTCCCCTGTTGACTGTGCGCTGACGGTCAACGCAGGTTCGTCGTCGATCAAGTACGCGCTGTTTGCGCGCGATGGCGATCCACTGGTGCCTGTGTCGGCGGGGCAGGTCGAGGGCCTCGGTGTCGGTGGACGAGATCATGCGCAGGGCATGTCCGAAGTGCTGCAGCGCGTGGCGGGCGGCGCAGCGCAGCAGTGGCGCGTCGCGGTCGTCGGTCATCGCATCGTGCATGGCGGCACCGCCTTCGTGCGACCGGTGTCGATCGATGCCGAAGTCATGCAGGCGCTGCAAGCGCTGGCGCCGTTGGCGCCGTTGCACCAGCCGCACAACCTGAGTGGCGTGGCGGCTGCGCGCGCGGCCTTTCCGGATGTGCCTCAAATCGCCTGCTTCGACACGGCCTTCCACCGCACGCGCTCGGAGGTCCACCAGCGGTTTGCGTTGCCCGCCGCATGGCACGACGCCGGCGTGCAGCGCTACGGTTTTCACGGCCTGTCGTACGAATCGATCTGCGCGCAACTCGCCGCGGACGAGCCGGCGCTGGCCGCGAAGCGCATCGTCGTCGCCCACCTGGGCAACGGCGCCTCGATGTGCGCGATCGCCGCCGGCCGCTCGGTGGCGACGACGATGAGCTTTTCGCCGCTCGACGGCCTGACGATGGGCACGCGCTGCGGCCGGCTCGATGCCGCCGTCGTTCTGTACCTGATCGACCATCACGGCATGGACAGCGCGGCGGTCAGCCAGTTGCTGCACGGGCAGTCGGGCTTGCTCGGCCTGTCGGGACTGTCCGCGGACATGCGCACGCTGCTCGCCAGCGAGCTGCCGGCCGCTCGCTTGGCCCTCGATCATTTCGTCGAATCGGCCGTGTGTGAACTGGCCGGGCTGGCGGCGGCGATGCGCGGCATCGACGCGCTGGTCTTCACCGGCGGCATCGGTGAGAACGCGGCGGCGCTGCGTTCGCGTATCGTCGGTGCTGTGGCGTGGATGGGGCTTGCCCTCGACGCCGCAGCCAACGCGGCCGGCGAGCGGCGGATCAACTCGAATGGCAGTAAGGTGCAACTGCGCGTCATGCGGACCAACGAAGAAGCCGTGATCGCGCGCCACGCATTTCAGGTCGGCACATTGTCGGCAAAGAGGTAATCACCGACATGTCCCAGCCGCTTCACGACGCCACGGCCAACCCGCTGCCGGGCGCCAAGACCGAGGTCAAGACCACCACCTGCTACATGTGCGCCTGCCGCTGCGGCATCCGCGTGCATCTGCGGGATGACAAGGTGCGCTACATCGAGGGCAACCCCGAGCACCCGTTGAACAAGGGCATCCTCTGCGCCAAGGGCTCGTCGGGGATCATGAAGCAGTACTCGCCCGCGCGCCTCACGCAGCCGCTGATCAGGAAGCGCGGCAGCGAGCGCGGCAGCGGCGAGTTCGAGCCGATCTCGTGGGAGGAGACGTTCAAGCTGCTCACCGAGCGCCTGGGCAAACTGCGCGCCACCGACCCGAAACGCTTTGCGCTGTTCACCGGCCGCGACCAGATGCAGGCGTTGACGGGCTTGTTCGCGCGCCAGTACGGCACGCCGAACTACGCCGCGCACGGCGGCTTCTGCTCGGTCAACATGGCCGCCGGCATGATCTACACGATCGGCGGTTCGTTCTGGGAGTTCGGCGGGCCGGACCTCGACCGCGCGAAACTGTTCGTGATGATCGGCACTGCGGAGGACCATCACAGCAATCCGATGAAGGCCTCGCTGTCGAAGTTCAAGCGCAACGGCGGCCGCTTCATTGCGATCAACCCGATCCGCACCGGCTACGCGGCAATAGCAGACGAGTGGATCCCGATCAAGCCCGGCACCGACGGCGCGCTCTTCATGGCGATCATCCGCGAGCTGATCGCGCTCGGCCTGTACGACCGCGAGTTCGTCGCCCGCTACACCAACGGCGGCCAGCTGGTGAATCAGGACGAGGCCAGCGACGACTTCGGCATGATGATGCGCAACGACGAAGGCGATGTCGTCAACCCGCTGCGCCACCACAACTTCTACTGGTGGGACCGTCACGCCGCCAAGCCGGTGCCCGACCATGCCGAGGGCAGCGACCCATCGCTGTTCGGCAGCTACAACATGCCGGATGGAACGCCCGTGAAGCCGGCGTTCCAGTTGCTCGAAGAGCGCGTGCGCAACTGCACGCCGGAGTGGGCGGAAAAGATCACCGGCATTCCCGCCGCGACGATCCGCCGCCTGGCGCACGAGATGGGCGTGACCGCGCGCGACCAGACGATCGAGCTGCCGATCGCCTGGACCGACTGGTGGGGCCAGGAGCACAAGAGCGTCAAGGGCAACCCGGTGGCGTTTCATGCGATGCGCGGCCTGGCCGCGCACAGCAACGGCTTCCAGAGCATTCGCGCGCTGGCGATCCTGATGAGCTTGCTCGGCACGATCGACCGCCCCGGCGGGTTCCGCCACAAGGCGCCGTACCCGCGCGCCGTGCCGCCGAACGCGCGGCCGCCGAAAGGGCCGGCGTCGATCAAGCCGAACACGCCGCTCGATGCGCCGCCCCTGGGCTGGATCGAAACGCCGGCCGATCTGTGCGTCGACGACAAGGGCGAGCCGGTGCGCATCGACAAGGGCTTCTCGTGGGAGTTTCCGTTCGCCGCGCACGGCCTGATGCACAACGTCATCACCAACGCCTGGCGTGGTGATCCGTACCCGATCGACACGCTCTTGCTGTTCATGGCCAACATGGCGTGGAACTCGACGATGAACACGTCCGAGGTGCGCAAGATGCTGGTCGACAAATTGACGTCGGGGCCGAACAAGGGCAACTACAAGATCCCGTTCATCGTCGTCGCCGATGCGTTCCAGTCGGAGATGACGGCGTTTGCCGACTTGATCCTGCCCGACACGACGTATCTCGAGCGCCACGACGCGATGTCGATGCTCGACCGCCCGATCAGCGAGTTCGACGGCCCCTGCGATTCGGTGCGTGTGCCGGTGGTGGCGCCGCTGGGCCAGTGCAAGCCGTTCCAGGAGGTGCTGGTCGAGCTCGCGTCGCGCTTGAAGTTGCCGGCGTTCATCACCGCGGAAGGCGAGCGCAAGTACAAGGACTATCCGGACTTCATCGTCCGCTATGAAACCGCGCCCGGCTCGGGCATTGGTTTTCTCACCGGCTGGCGCGGCAAGAACGGCGACACCCCCCTGCGCGGCGAGCCGAACCCGCGGCAGTGGGAGCACTACGCGGCCAACAACTGCGTGCACCACTACCGCATGCCGGCCGAGCACCGCTACATGCGCAACTGGAACCGCGGCTACCTGCACTGGGCGCGCGACGTGGGGCTGCGGCGCGACGTCGATCCGATCACGATCCATCTGTATTCCGAGTTCATGCAGCGCTTTCGCCTCGCCGCACAAGGCAAGGGGCAGGGGCGCCAGCCGCCACAGCGTCTGCGCGAACGCGTGGCGACCTACTTCGACCCGCTGCCGTTCTGGTACGCACCGCTCGAAGTGCAGGCCACCGACACGCAGGCTTATCCGCTGGCCGCAGTGACGCAGCGGCCGATGGCGATGTACCACTCGTGGGATTCGCAGAACGCCTGGCTGCGGCAGATCCATGCGCACAACGAACTCTTCGTCAATCCGAAGACGGCATTGGCGCAGAACATCGCCGACGGCGGCTGGATGTGGGTTGAGTCGCAGTGGGGCAAGGTGCGCTGCCTGTGCCGCTACAGCGAGGCCGTGGAGCCGGGCACCGTGTGGACCTGGAACGCCATCGGCAAAGCCAAGGGCGCGTGGGCTTTGAGCACGGACGCGAATGAATCGGAGAAGGGCTTCCTGCTCAACCACCTGATCAGCGAAGAGTTGAAGGCGGCCGGCGGCACACGCATCTCCAACTCCGACCCGATCACCGGCCAGGCCGGTTGGTACGACGTGCGCGTGCGCATCCGCCGCGCCGACGACGACGAGCCGCCGCAGACCTGGCCGCAGTTCGACGGCGTGCCGCCGCTGCCCGGCATGAGCGAGCGCACGCCGTTCTGGCGGGCGTGGTTCGCAGGCAAGGAAGAATAGAACGATGTCGAAGCAACTTGCGCTGGTGATTGACCTCAACGTCTGCGTCGGCTGCCACGCCTGTGTGACGAGCTGCAAACAATGGAACACCTCCGGCAGCGCCGGCCCGCTGGTCGATGAAAACGCCTACGGCGCCGACCCGACCGGCACCTTCTTCAACCGCGTGCTGAGCTTCGAGGTCGGCGAGTTCCCGGACACGCAGACGGTGCACTTTCCGAAAAGCTGCCACCACTGCGAAGACCCGCCGTGCGTGCCGGTGTGCCCCACGGGGGCGAGCTACAAGCGCGAAGAAGACGGCATCGTGCTGGTGGACTACGACAAGTGCATCGGCTGCAAGTACTGCGCCTGGGCCTGCCCATACGGTGTGCGTGAACTCGACGAGAAGCGCCAGGTGATGACCAAGTGCACGCTGTGCGTCGATCGCATCAGCGACAAGGCGTTGCCCGAAGCCGAGCGCAAGCCGGCCTGCGTGATGGCGTGCCCGACCAACGCACGTTTGTTCGGCGACGTGCACGACCCGGACAGCGAAGTCTCGCGCGCCATCGCCGAGCGTGGCGGCTACACGCTGATGCCCGAACTCGGCACGCAGCCGGCGAACCACTACCTGCCGCGGCGCAAGACCGATGCGCGCAGCGACCCGGCGCAACTCGTGCGCGAGCAGAACCCGCTGCGTGTCGAAGGGCGCGAGCCGGTCGGGGGCGGAGCGCCGTTGTCTGGCGATTGGGAGCATTGACATGCACCCACCCTGGTCGATGATCTTTTTCACCACGCTCGCGGGCGCGGCGCAGGGCTTGATGCTCGTGCTCGTCGGCATCGACATCGGCGCCAGCCTCGGCCACCTGACGCCGGCGCCGGACTCGAGCTTCTACGTTGTCGGCGCGGCGCTGGCGCTGTTGCTCGGCGCGTTCGGCCTCGTGGCTGCGACCTTCCATCTCGGCCACCCGCTGCGCGCCTGGCGCTCGGCGGCGATGTGGCGCACGTCGTGGTTGTCGCGCGAGGTCATCGTGTTGCCGGCGTTTCTGGCCTGCGTGGCGGCGTGGGGGCTGTCGCATTGGTGGGCCAAGGCGACGTTCGGTTGGGGCATCGCCGCGGCCGTGCTGGCGCTGGTGCTGTACCTTTGCACCGGCATGATCTACGCGGCGGTCAAAGCCATCCGCGAGTGGGCCACGCCGCTGACACCGTGGAACTACATGCTGCTCGGCATCGCCTCGGGCCTGATGCTGTGCACGGCGCTGGCCGCGGCGCTGGCGCCGTCGTTTGCTGCTGATCTGGCGATGGCCACGCTCGTGGCCACGTTGATCGGCGGCGTCTCGCGCGGCCTGACGCTGTGGCGTAATCTGACGCTGCCGCCGAAGACGACCACGCAGACGGCGCTGGGCATACGCCACCCGCGCATCGTGCAGACCTCGCAGGGCATGACGGCCGGCAGCTTCGGCACGCGCGAGTTCTTCCACGGCCACACGCCGTGGCAGGTGATCGGCATGCGCCTGTGTGCGCTGGTTTTCGGCCTCATCGCACCGGTGGCGGCCCTCGTCGTGCTCGGCGCCGGCGTTACGGCCGGCGTGGCCTTGCTGCTGTTCATCGTGCAGTACTTCGGCCTGCTGGCGGAGCGCTGGAGCTTCTTCGCTGAAGGGCAGCACCCGCAGAACCTGTACCACCAGCGCGCGGCGTGATACCGAATCGCGTTCGATCATTGCTCGGGATTCGGTCGCACCGTGTAACTCGCCGCACTCACTGCGTTCGTTTCGCTCGGACAGACACGGTGAGTCAGTTTTGGAAGCGCGTGTGTACACGCTGCCGAGCAAATGGCGCCTCTCAGGGCTGCTTCAGCCGAGCTTGCCCAGCGTGCCGGTGGCTTCGGCGAGCAGGTAGTAGAAGGTGACGCGGCTCTTGCGCTTCTCGTCCTTCATCTTCGCGGCCACGGCCTCGATGCCCTTGTCGGCAGCCGCAGCGTCCAGGCCTAGCTTCTTGGCAGCGAAGCCGTTGCGCACCGTCGCCTTTTCCTTGTCGTCGCTGACTGAGACCATCGACGAGTCGGCATTGCGCAGCGCGATGCCGCAGTACTTGACGATCGCCGCCACATGGGCTTCGCTGGCGTTGGGGGCGTACTTCTTGACGTCGGGCAGGTAGTCGCTCATCGGGGATCTCCTTGTGCAGGGGGGGAAGTAAAGCGCAGCGCATGCTAAGGCCAATCGCGCGGCGCGATGTCACAGAGATTTGCGCGCCTCAGCCGCCTTTGTTCAGCCCCAGCCGCTCGACGTTGCGCTTCTCGTCAGCGAAGGCCTGCTTCATCGCGCGGCCGTACGCCGCGCTGTCGAGGTAGTCGGGCGTCTGATCGAACTTGTCGAGCTCGGCCACGTGCAGTGGGTCGAACAGCGCGGCCTTGAATCCGTCGTGCAGCGTGCGCACGATCGCCGGCGGGATGCCTTTGGGTCCCGCCAGGCCGTAAGGCGACGTCGCTGCCAGCGGGAAGCCGAGCTCGGTCATCGTCGGCGTCTGCGGCCAGCGCTTGCTGCGCTGCTCGCTGAACACCGCCATCAGGCGCAGCTTGCCGTTTTCGACATGCGGCGCAAAGCCGCTCGCGTTGACGCCGACATCGACATTGCCCGCGGCCACCGCCAGCATCTGCTCGGCCGTGCCCTTGTACGGCACGTGCACGTAGGTCAGGCCCTTGGACGACATCAGCTGGTCCATCAGCAGGTGTGGCGTCGTGCCGACGCCGTTGGTGGCCACCGTCAACGCGCTCGGGTGCGTGCGCGCGAAGGCGAACATGTCGTCGAGCGTTTTGATGCCGTTGCCGGGGTGCGTCAGCAGGCCGAAGGTCACGCCGGAGAGCTGCAGGATCGGCGTCGTGTCGCGGATCGGATCCCACAGCACCTTTTGCATCCACGGCGCGCGAAACACCGGCTGCGGCATCTGCGCGATCGTGTAGCCGTCGGGCGCGGCGCCTTGCAGCACCGGCATGACCAGCGTGCCACCGGCGCCGGCGCGGTTTTCGGTCAGCACGCGCTGGCCCAGGTGTCGGCCGGCGATGTCGGCGAGCAAGCGCAGCGTGCCGTCGGTCGCGCCGCCCGCAGGCCAAGGCACCCAGAGCGTGATCGGCTTGCTCGGGAAGGCATCGCCGTCCTGTGCGCGCGCCGGCATCGGCAAGGCGATGGCCGCGGCGGCGCCGGACACGATGAAAGTGCGGCGCTTCATTGCCATGCCACCAACTCCATCGTCAGCGTGCCGCCGGTCAAGAAGGTGGCCTGCGCCGGTTCTTCGCGCACCAGGCGCACCAGGCCGACGCCGTCGCGGTACCACTCGGTGGTGGCCAGCGGCATGTCGCGCCAGCCGAGCACCGGATCGGCGTGGACGCGCACGGCGGCCCCCTTGACGCGCAGGCATTTGTCGAACGCGCCGGCGAGCGTATGCACCTTGTCGTCGCGAGCTTCGATGATGCAGGTCATGGGAATCGACGGGTGCGTGTGCCTGAGTTCACGGGGGTGTTCGTTGCAACGTCGCGGCAGGCAGGCCGTGGTCGTTGACTGCCACGTGCTGCCGGCAGCATGGCCATTTCAGTGGGGTCTGACGGCTTGCGGCCCAAAGAAGACACTCGATACTTCACCGCAGAGGAAGGACGCAGAGGTTCGCAGCGGAGAAAGCAAGATTCCTCTGCGAACCTCTGCGTCCTCTGTTCCTCTGCGGTGAATGACTTCTCCGGGCCGCGAAGACCGCCACGCCGAGTTGCGGCGCCCAGGTCCAGAACAGGCGCTGCGTCAGCGTCGCTATGGGCGTCATGCGGAGCCGCCCCGTTTGGCGAGCTGACCGAAGCCGCGCTGCGGGTCATAACCCCAGCAGGCGAGCACGAAGGCGATGGCCAGCGTGCCGATCACGACCCACGGCGCGATGCCGGGGTCCTTGCCGTAGAGCGCAAAGCGCATCCACTCGACCGCGTGCGTGAACGGGTTGACCTGCGCGATGCGCCAGACCCAGGTCGCACCCGACTCTTCCAACTTCCACAGCGGGTACAGCGCCGTCGAGATGAAATACATCGGGAAGATGACGAAGTTCATCGTGCCGGCGAAGTTCTCCAGCTGCTTGATGTGCACCGACAGCAGGAGACCGAGCGCGCCGAACATCAAGGCTGCGGCGATCGCGGCGACGATCGCCTGCAGGCCCGGCCACGGCACCTGCGTGCCTATCAGCGCAGCGACGATGAGGAAGGCCGCCGCCTGCAAGAACGACAACACGGCGGTGGCGATCAGCTTGCACGCCAGCACCCACCAACGCGGCAGCGGCGCGGTCAGCAGGAGGCGCATCAGCCCCATCTCGCGGTCGTAGACCATCGCCAGGCTCGACTGCATGCCGTTGAACAGCAGCACCATGCCCAAGAGGCCCGGCACGATGTAGACGTCGTACGGGATGTAGGTGTCGTACGGCTCGACGATGGCGACGCCGAAGACGTTGCGAAAACCGGCCGCGAAGACGGCGAGCCACAGCAACGGCCGCACGAGGGCGGAGACGAGACGCCCGTACTGGCGCGAGAACTTGAAGAGCTCTCGCGCGACGATCGCCGCCAGGGCTTGCAGTGCGTGTCGCATGCGGCGTTTACCAAGCAACCGCCGCGGATCCGGCTTTGCCGGGCCGCCAGCGGGCCTTGCAGGCCGCGTGGCCGCGAGGCGCGGCCACTCCTCGGCCCGTCCAAGCCGACGCAGGTCGGCTTGGAGCCGCGGGCCTCGGCCCCCTTGAGGGGGAGGCGGCGAAGCCGCTTCGGGGGTGGGTCACTGTCTCACCTTGCAGAGCTTCTCCGGCGCATCGGCGCCCAGCGTGTCGAGCGTGTTCTTCGGGTGCAGCACGCCGTCGCCCGGCGCCATCGCGACGACGCTCTGGCCGTCGGTGAGCAGCACCGGCTGACGCAGTTGGCCGTCCCACGGCCGCAGGCTCATCAACACGCCCTTGGACGCATCGACCTCGCCGTCGGCCAGCGCCTTGTGCAACGCTGCAAGCGGCCCTTTCGGCGCGGCGATGATCGCGCCGACGAGCGCGCGCCCCGCCGCATACGCCGGCCAGTCGTGCGCGCCCATCGGCCGGCCCGCCGCCTTGGTCAAACGCCGTGTCACCTGCAGCGCGCCGTAGCGGTCGAACTTCGGCGACCAGGCCACCGGCACCAGCCCGGCGTCGCCGACGACCGGCCGCGGCAGCGCCGTGCGGTAGGGCAGCGTCTGTGCGAACTCGCCGTCGCTGTCGATCACCCACACCGCGTCGTAGGCGCTTGCGGTGCCGGCGCCGGTGAGCAGCAGCGGGTTGGCGAGGTCGCGCTCGCGCGGATCGGCCGAAAGCTTGAAGGGTTTGGTGGCCACCACCTTCAGGCCGTAGCGTTTGGCCGAGGCCTGCGCGGCCGCGGTGCGTGCGCGGTCCAGCTCGCTCGGGCCTTCGAGCATCACCACCTGTGACCAGCGCCGCGCCACCAGCGTCTGCGCGAGCGCATCGAATTTCATGCGGTCGCTCGGCGTGAAGTGCCAGGTGTTGGCGCGGCATTGCGCTTCGCGCAGCACGTCGGCCGCATTGCCGACGTTGAGCAGCGGCGTCTTCGCGGCGGCATCGGCGGCGGCCAGCGTCCACGCGGCGGGCAGGTCGGTGAGCAGCGCCAGTGCGCCGGCTTTCTCCGCCTTGCCGGCCGCCGCACCCGCCGCGGCGGCATCGGCGACTTCGATCACATCGAGCGTGAGCTTGCTGCCGTCGGGCAACTCGGACTGGCCTTCGCTGACGGCGATCTTCAGCGCATCGGCCACCGGCCCGCCGGGGTGGCCGAGCGCGCCGCGCTCGAGCCGCGTGCGCGACAGGCGCTCGTCGTTGGCCGGCACGAGCAGCGTCACGCGCCAGCTCGCCGCCTGCGCGGCCGCGCACGCCAGCAGCGCGGCGGCGAGCAGCGCCCCGCGCTTCACTCGACGACCACCACCGAGTGCGGCACGCGGCCCATCTTCACCGTCTTCAGCGGCTTGGCGCTGTCGATGTCGACGATCGTCATGTCGTCGGACAGGCCGTTGACGACGAACAGCGTCTTCTGCGCTTTGTCGAGGCCGACGCCCCAGGCGCGCTTGCCGACCAGCACCTGATTCGTCACCTTGCGCGTGGCCACATCGACGAAGGCGACATGGTTGGCGCGACCCAGGCTGACGAAGGCGCGCGTGCCTTCGCGGTTCATGACGATGCCCACCGGCGTGATGTCGGCCTTGCGCGCGCCCTTGACTTCGAAGTTGATCGTGCCGAGCGCCGTGCGCTTGGCGGTGTCGATCACGGTGACGCTGGCGTCGAGCTCGTTGGTGACCCAGAGCTGCGCGCCGTCGGGTGTGAGCGCGAAGCGCCGCGGCCGCTTGCCGGCCTTGATGTTGGCCGCCACCTTGCCCGACGCCAGGTCGACCGCGTGCACGACGTTGGCGACTTCGGAGGTCACGTACACCGTCTTGCCGTCGGCCGAGATCTTCACGCCCTCGGGCTCGCCGCCGACCTTGATCGCGCCGGTGCGCTTGCCCGACGCGAGGTCGACGATGCCCAACTCGCTGTCTTCCTCGTTGGTGACGTAGAGCGTCTTGCCGTCGGCGCTGATGTCGAAGATCTCGGGGTCTTCGCCGAGCGAAACCTTGCGCGTGGATTTGCGCGTCGCCAGGTCGATCAGGTCGGCCTCGCCGGAGTCGCCGCAGGACACCGCGAGCTGCTTGCCGTCGGGCGTGATCTGCATGTGGCGCGGGCGCTTGCAGGTGGCGATGGTGCCGGTGACGGCCTGCGTCTTCAGATCGAACACGGTCAGCGCGTTGTCTTTCTCGCTGGAGATGAAAGCCACGCCTTGTGCGGCGGCCAGGGCTGGCATCGCCGCGGCGGCCAGAGCGACGAGGGTGTGCAAGGTCTTCATGAGTCGACTGTCTCCTTGTGCTTGGTTGTGGTGGTGCGCTGAATGAATCCGGCTTCGAGCGTTGGTTCCCCGAGCGCGCGGGTCACATCGTCCGGCGTGCCGTCGGCGATGAGCTTGCCGTGGTGCAGCACGAGCACGCGGTCGGCCTGCACCGCCTCTTCGACGAGATGCGTCGCCCACAGCACCGTCGTGCCGCGCGCGGCCACGTCGGCGCGCAGGGCGGCCAGCAGGTCGCGACGCGACGCCGGGTCGAGGCCGACGCTGGCTTCGTCCATCAGCAGCACGGCGGGGCGGTGCAGCAGTGCGCGCACCAGCTCGACCTTGCGCCGGTTGCCGCCGGAGAGTTCGCGCACCGCGCGCTTCAGGTCCTTGGCGATGCCGAGTGCGGTGCAACCCTGATCGATCCGTTCGCTCGTCACCGCGCGCGGCAGGCCGTGCAGCGCGGCGTGAAAGCGCAGGTTGCGCTCGACGGAGAGATCGAGGTCGAGCGACATCTGTTGAAAGACGACGCCGAGCGCAGCGAGCGCGGCGACGGGTTGCTTGCGGATCGAGTGGCCTGCGATCAGCGCCTCGCCGCCGTCGGCCGCGAACAGGCCGGTCAAGATCTGGAACAACGTCGATTTGCCCGCGCCGTTGGGGCCGAGCAGCGCGGCGAAGCAGCGCGGCGCGATTTGCAGCGTGAGGCCGTCGAGCGCGGTGCGAGCGCCGTAGCGTTTGGTCAACGCCTGCAATTCAATGGAAGCCGTCACAACTCGAACTCCATCGCCTCTTGCGCGCACTCGATGCCGCAGGCTCTGAACAGCGAGCGGTCGCTGCCGTTGGCGTCGAGCAGCAGCTTGCGCGGGCTGGCGACGCCGGCCAGGCGGTCGAGCCAGCGCGTGTTGTTGCGGTGCGGCGCGCGGTCGATGACGACGCAGTCGGCGTCTTTCATCCAATCGAGCATGGCGTCGAACGCCGCCGAATCGAGGCTCTGCCCGTGGACGACGAACAGCCGCGCCTGCGAGCGCTCGTCGCGCACCGCCAGCGCGATGCGCTCGCCGGCGGCCGCGTTGCCGTGCGCAGCATCCACCGTCGTCAACGCGGTGAAGACGAGGTTCGGAAAACGCTCGATCGTGAAGTCGGCCGCGCGCTGCTCGCCCGCCACCGGGATCAGGTGCCATTGCACGCCGCAGAACTGCTGCAGCACCGGCAGCAGTGGCAGCGTCAGCGTCAGGTGCTCGAAGACGGCCGGCGTGGCATAGAGATCGATCGGCGCGCCGTCGCGCAGATCGAGCAGGCCGCTGACCTGTTCGCGCTCGATGCCGGTGAGCACGACGGTGGCACGGTCGTCGTGGCGCGCGATGCCGCGTGCGGCATCGACGCGGCACCAGGCGCCGTCGCCGTGGTCGTTGCCGACGCCGGGCGACAACATCAGCGACGGCATGCGCCGTGCTTGCTGCGGATGGCTCCCTTGCACGCGCAGCTTCATGCCGTGCCCGCTTTCCAGCATTCTGTTGGCCGAGGAATTTGTTTGTCGTTCGACTCTGTGTGCATGCGCGATCCGGGTGCAAGACACGTGCCGCCGGACAGGCGGGCCACGAGCGCGCCTTTCGGCGCATCCTGTGTCAGTGGGACGCAAAGGCGTTCAAGACTGAAACAGGGATTACCCGTGGCGCTGTCGCGCATGCTGTTGTGCGCCGCGGCTCGAACGCTGGTCGCCGTCGGACGATGACTTGTGGTGGGTGCGCGCGGGGCGAGTTGAGCGCGCACCTCCACTACTGGAACGCGCTCGATGCAGCCGTTCGCCACGCGCAAGCGCGCGGCGACGATGCGACGTCGGTGCCGGCAATGCTGCACGGCGTCGATGCATCACGCACGAACGGAGCGGCTCCCGCGCTGAACTGGCAGCGCGCATGGCGGCAAGCAGAAGACGACGGCTTGCGGCCCTGAACCGCGACGTCAGCCTTTCGCTTTCCAGCGCAGCTTGCGATAGATCGTGTTGCGGCTGATGCCCAGGCGCTTCGCGGCTTCGGAGATGTTGCCGCCGGCGGCGTCGAGCGCGCGGCGGATGGCGTCGATCTCGATGTCGTCGAGCGATCGGCCTGCGGTGGATTCGACAGGCGGCGCAGCGGGCTCGAAGCCGGTCGTGGTTGCAGCAACGGCCGGCGTCTCGCTGCGGCGCAGCGCAGCGACATTGACTGCACCACCACCGGCGTCGATGTCGTCGAGAAAATCATCCGGCAGATGTTCGCGCCGGATCGTGCGCTCGCCGGCGGCCATGACGCAGGCCGTGCGCAAGACGTTGAACAACTGCCGCACGTTGCCCGGCCACGGGCAGCGCGAGAGCAGAGCGGCGACTTCGCTCGACAAGGTCAGGCTGCGCGAGGCTTCGCGCTCGACGATGCGCTCGGCCAGCGCCGCCAGGTCGCTGCGCTCGCGCAGCGCCGGCAGCCGCACCGCCAGGCCGTTCAGGCGGTAGTACAGGTCTTCGCGGAAGGTCTGCGCGGCGATCATCTCGCGCAGGTTGCGGTGCGTCGCGCAGACGATGGCAATGTCCACCGTCACCGCCTTGTTGCTGCTGGATGCGCCGAGGGGCACGACTTGCCGCTCCTGCAGCACGCGCAACAGATGCGCTTGCAGGGCGATCGGCATGTCACCTATCTCATCCAGGAACAGCGTGCCGCCGTCGGCCTGCAAAATCTTGCCGACCGCGCCCTTGCGCCGCGCGCCGGTGAACGCGCCTTCTTCGTAGCCGAAGAGTTCGGACTCGATCAGCGTGTCGGGGATCGAGGCGCAGTTGACGGCGATGAACGGCTGCCGTGCGCGCTGCGATTCCTGGTGGATGGCGCGCGCCAGCAGCTCCTTGCCGGTGCCGGTCTCGCCGAGGATCAGGATCGGGATGTCGCGGTCGATGACGCGCCGCACCTTGGCGGCGATGGCGGCCATCTGCGCGTCGCCGGTGGTCAGCGCCGCCAGGCCGATCGGCTCGGCTGCTGCGACACGCGGCGCCGCGGCCACGCGTTGCGGCATCGATGGCGGTCGTGCATCGCTTGCGCCGTCGCTGCCCGCCGTGCTGTGCCAGGCCGGGAAGTTGAAGCGCGCCATGACATGCACCTGCCGGTTGTCGGCCGTGCGCGCGATCAAGGGCGTGGCCAGCGGCGAGCGGAAATGTTCGACCAGCGCACCGACCGTGGTGCCGAGCAGGCTCGGCAGCGAATGCATGCGCACCGCGGCGCCGCTCATCGCCAGCTGGTCGAGCGCGCTGCGGTTCGCGCCGACGATCTTGCCGTCCGGCGTGACGGCGAGGATGCCTTCCATCAAGGTGCCGATGAACTCGGCGCGCGTGTGGAAGTGCAGCCGCATGACGTGGCGGAAATCGTCCGACAGCCAGTGGTTCTCGATCATGCGCGCGCTCATGCGCACCAGTGCCATCGTGTGCTGGTGGTAGCTGCGCTGGTCGCCGGTGACGTCGAGCACGCCCAGGATGTTGCCGCGCGGGTCGAGGATCGGCGCGGCCGAGCAGGTGAGGAAATGGTTGGCGTGCATGAAGTGCTCGTCGGCGTGCACGAGCGTCGGCGTTTCGGCGACGAGGGCGGTGCCGATGGCGTTGGTGCCCTTGGCCTGCTCGCTCCAGTTCACGCCCGGCGCCAGCGCCACCTTGCTGGCGCGCGAGAGAAAGTCGTCGTCGCCGATCGAGTGCAGGATGGTGCCGGTGGCGTCGCACAGCACGACCATGCTCTGCGTCTGCACGATCTGCTCGAACAGCATCTCCATCACCGGCGCGGCGTGCGCGTGCAGGCGCAGGTTGCGCTCGCGCGTGACGGTCAGGTCGGCGCGGCCGAGGGGAGACAGGTCGGGTTGCTCGAAGCGCGACAGGCCGAGCGTGGCGCAGCGCTCGTGCGACTGGTCGATGGTGGTGACATGTTCGGGCGGCAACTGCAGCGCGGCGGCGATCGGGCGGTAGGGCTCGTCGATCGCACGCCGCGAGCGTGCGGTATGGGGGCTCACGGTCACCGGTTGTCTTCCTCGGTCTGTGTTGTCATGTCGGCGGTCGCGCAGCTTGCGTCTAAAATCGCAACGCTACAAGCGGGTCCTGACCCGACAACTGTGTCAAGTCGCCACAGCTAACGGTGGCATGCCGATTGCGGCCGGCGGAGCTGACGACAACCTGAAGCTGAAGATTGCCCCGTGAAGCTGACCTTTAGACGGCCTGCGTCAAGGAGATGGACGGGTTCTTCGTCGGCAAGGTGCGCCGCGGCGTCACCCGCAACGGCGCGGCGTACATGCCGCCGTTCGACGGCATCCTGCAGCAGGAGGCGGTGTGGGCGATCAAGAGCTATCTGGAGACGCGGCGCGAGAAGCCGCTGTGAGCGTCATGTCGCGGCGAGCGGCGCTGCTCGCCGCGGCGGGCGTTGCGTTGCCGGTGGTTGCCCAACAGGAGGCGTCGGCGCTGGAGCGCATCCGCGCGCGCGGCCGGCTCAGCGTGGCCGTGTACCAGGAGCTGCCGCCGTTCTCGGTCGGCGGCGAGGGCATGGACGACGACCTGCGCAACATGGTCTGGCGCGGGCACTACCTCGGCTTCGGCCCGGCCGACGTGATGCTGCACGTGCCGGTGGATGCGCCGCTGATGCGCAACAACCCGCGCTGGCCATTTTCGCGCCGTACTACCGCGAGCGGCTGGTGATGGCGCGCGACGTGACGCGTGTGCCCAAGGGCGAAACGTTGGCTGACTTTGCGGGCCAGAAGATCGCCGTGCCCGGGCAGAGCCTCGCCGGCTGGCTGCTGATCGGCGCCGACGGCGGCGCCTGGCGCGAGCAGCTGATCACCACGTGGAAAGACGGCGCGGCGTCGGCGCGCGCCTTGCAAAACGGCGAGGTCGGCGCCGCTGCGGGCCAGGCGTCGGAGATGGAGAGCGTGCTCGCCGGCGATGCGCGCTTCGTCATCGAGCCGCTGCCGGTGCCGCGCATGCGTGACGGCTGGGCGATCGGCTGCACCGTGAAGCGCGAATCGACCGATCTGGCGCAGGCGGTGCAGGGCGCAGTCAACTCGCTGGCAGCGAGCGGCGAGCTCGGCCGCATCTTCGGCAAGGCCAAGCTCACCTGGCGCGCGCCCTGAGAAAACACCGCGCCCGCTGTCGCATCGTGGAACAAGCCGACGAGGGTTATGCCTAGGTAGGCGCGTGCATAGCGGCTGCCGAAGATAGGCACCAACGGCCATAGGCGCTGCGCGATCGTGCGCGCGCCGTCGTGGCCGGCTGTCACCCGCAACGGGAAGGGCGCTCATGCAGAAGACCTTGCACATCAACCCGGAGAAATGCACCGGCTGCCTCCAATGTGAAATGGCGTGCTCGTTCGAGAACTACGCCACCTACGCGCCGGCGAAGTCGCGCATCAAGGTCTTCGACTTCCATCACACCGGTCGCAAGGTGCCCTACACCTGCACGCAGTGCGACGAAGCCTGGTGCCTGCATGCCTGCCCGGTCGAAGCGATCACGCTCGACGCGGTCACGGGCGCCAAGGTCGTCAACGAGACCACCTGCGTCGGCTGCAAGGTCTGCACGATCAGCTGCCCGTTCGGCACGATCAACTACGTGCAGGAAACCGGCAAGGTGCAGAAGTGCGATCTGTGCGGCGGCGAGCCGGCGTGCGCGGATGCGTGCCCGACCGGCGCGATCACGTATGTCGATGCCAACTGGACCGGCCTGAACAAGATGCAGGCCTGGGCCGACAAGCTCGGCAATCAACCTTCAGCAGCCTGAGGAGCACAGCATGTCTTGGGCAGGAAAAATCCTTCGCGTCGATCTCACCGCGGGCACCGTCAAGAGTGAGCCCACCAACATGGACTGGGCGCGCGCCTATCTCGGCTCGCGCGGTCTGGCTACCAAGTACATCGTCAACGAGGTCGATCCTAAGGTCGATCCGCTGTCGGCGGCCAACAAGCTGATCTGGGCCACCGGCCCGCTGACCGGCACGATGGCCTCTACCGGCGGGCGCTACACGGTCGTCACCAAGGGCCCGTTGACGGGCGCGATTGCGTGCTCCAACTCAGGCGGCTATTGGGGCGCCGAGTTGAAGATGGCCGGCTGGGACATGGTGATCTTCGAAGGCAGGTCACCGAAGCCTGTTTATCTGTTCATCGAAGACGACAAGGCCGAGTTGCGTGACGCGGCCCACCTCTGGGGCCAGAGCGTCTGGCACACCGAGGAGACGATCAAGAAGCAGCACCAGGATCCGTTGATCCGCGTGTCTTCTATTGGGCTGGCCGGTGAAAACCAGGTTCTGTTCGCCGCGGTGGTCAACGATCTGCACCGCGCGGCCGGACGCTCGGGCGTCGGCGCTGTGATGGGCAGCAAGAACCTGAAGGCGATTGCCGTGCGCGGCACCAAGGGCGTCGGCAACCTCGCCGACCCCAAGGAGTTCATGAAGGTCACGAAGGAGAAGAAAAAGATACTGGCCGACAACGCGGTGACGGGGCAGGGCCTGCCCACGTATGGCACGCAGGTGCTGATGAACGTCATCAACGAGATCGGCGCCTTGCCGACGCGCAACCACAAGGACAA
>CADEEN010000016.1 GCA_902826345.1 uncultured Burkholderiales bacterium
TGCCGGGCAACGCAGCCGGCGGCACCGACGCCAGCCCGATGGACAGCAACCGGCCGGCGACGACCTCGTCGCAGACGTCGATGCCCGCACGCGCCGACCGCAACTGACGGCGCCGCGTCGAGCAGCTGCGGCCCGCGACGTCAAAACGGCGACCTTCGGGTCGCCGTTTCGATCGACGTGCCGGCGCACGCGACCACCTGTCGTCATCGCCCTCAGCGCTGCGCCGACGCAGCGCCCTCGGACACGCCGATGCGTTCTTCCTTCTTCAAACGCGCCTTGGCGCGCTCGAACTGTCGATCGACCTTGTCGATCGCCTGCGACACCTTGTCGGCGGCCTCGCCGCGCGGCAGGTCCTGGGCGCCGCCGTCGCAGGCGCCGAGTGCCATCAACGCGCCCAGCGCAACAACCGAAGCCGCGCCCTTGCGCACGCCACCGCCCGGCAGGCCGGTGAGGAACGGCAGCGCACATTCGCAGCCGAACATCGTCGTCTCGTCGGCTTCGGCACCGGATGTCATCGCGCACTCCTTTGGCTTCGGATGGACGCACTCTGCGCTGCCGGCCGGCGCGCCGGCGTCAGGCCGCGACGCCCTCGGCTGTAGGACAACGACGACGCTGACGACGGCGATCGTCACCGCGCATTGCCGTGCATCTGCGCGTGCGTCGTGCGGCGCTCGCGTTCGTGCTGGTCGAGATCGGCTTCGGTCAGCCGGTCGTCGTCGGGATGGCGCACGCGCGTGCGCTGGTCGTTCAAACGGTCGTTGCGCTTGGTGCGCGTGTCGCCGTCGTCGGGCACCCGCTCGTCCGGCGGTTGCGGTTGATGCGGCTGCTGAGGTCGGGGTTGCATGGAATTGCGCTCCTGCATGGTCTTCGAGTGACGCCGGGGTGGGCAACTGCCGTGCCTGCGGTGATCGGCATCGTTGATCGACGTCGCCGGGAACATCGCTTGCCCGGCATCGGCATGCCGACCTTTCCGACGGCCCGGCTCACGCGATGAAAGGAACAGCAGCATCATGACGGCCACCTCCACTCCCGCTGCCGACAACCTGCGCGGCGACGCCGGCGACGACGCCGGGCAACAGCCGAGGCTGATGACCGCCAGCCGCTTGTGCGGCAACAAGGTGATCAACCGGCAGAACGAAACGCTCGGTCAGATAGACGAAGTCGTCATCGACGTGCCGCGGGGTCGCATCGCCTACGCGGCGATGGCCTCCGGCGGTTTTCTCGGCCTCGGCGAGCGCCTGTTCGCCGTACCGTGGACGGTGCTGCGCTACGACGCGGCTCGCGAGTGTTTCGTCATGGACGCGCGCAAGGAGGTGTTCGAGGAAGCGCCGGGCTTCGACAAGGACAGCTGGCCGACGCAGGCCGACGCCGGCTGGCACGACCGGGTGCACCGCTACTACGGCGCGCCGCCGTACTGGATGTGAGCGTCGCGCGGGCGCGCCGCTTGCCACACGTGGCCTTCAACTGACGACGGAGATTTCGCATGACCCAGGACCCGAACGACGAACGCGACAAGCTGTGGGCGCTGATCAAGGACATCAAGTTCGGCATGTTCACCACGCGCCATGCCGACGGCCATCTGCACTCGCGGCCGATGACGACGCAGAACGCGCGCCTCGACGAGGACCGTTCGTTGTGGCTCTTCATGTCGCGGCAAAGCGATTCGGCGGCCGATCTGCAGGCCTCGCCCGCCGTGTGCATGAGCTATGCCGATACCGACAGCGACAGCTATGTCTGCGTCGCCGGCAACGCCTTCGTCAGCGACGACGCGGCGAAGAAGCAGGAGCTGTGGTCGCCGATGGCCAAGGCCTGGTTCCCCGGCGGTGTCGATGACCCGGACCTGCTGCTCGTGCGCCTGGACATCGAGCACGCCGACTACTGGGACGTGAGCGAAAGCAAGATCGTCCAGCTCTGGCGCATGGCCGCCGCCGCCGTCACCGGCAAGCCGCCGCAGGACATGGGCGAGCGCGGCCATGTCGAGGTGCGCTGAAAAACCGTTCTCTCTTCAACACTTTCACGAAAGACAAAGCATGCGACATTCATCTTCAAACCGCTTGCGACGAATCGGCGTTGCCGCGTTGGCGCTGGCCGCCGGCGGCGCCGTTCACGCGCAGAGTTCGGGCTACTCGGTGCTGCCCTGGACGCAGCAAGGCTACGTCGGACTGAACATCGGCAAGCCCGACTACAACACCAGCTGCGGCGCGGGACCGAGCTGCGATGACCCGGATGCCGCCTTCCACATCTACACCGGCGGCATGTTCAACCAATGGCTCGGCGTCGAGCTGGGCTACCTCAACATGGGCCGCGCCGACCGCGCCGGTGGCCGCACACGGGCGCACGGCGTCAACCTGAGCCTCGTCGGGCGCGTGCCGATCGGCCCGGTGAACCTGTTCGCCAAAGGCGGCGCCACCTATGGCCGCACCGAAGTCTCGGCCGATCCGCTGTCGGGCGTGTCCGCGGGCAAGAGCCGCGGCACGGCGCCCGCATGGGGCGCCGGCGTCGGCTACGACTTCGGCAGCAACTCCTCCGTCGTGCTCGAGTACGCGCGGCACCAGTTCCATTTCGCCGGTATCGGCCGCAAGCCGGTCGAGACCACCAGCATCGGCTACGTGCATCGTTTTTAAGGACGACCATCATGCAAAACCTCAACCCTTCGACCGACAGCAACCTGGGCTCGGCGAGCACGCGTGAAAACGCCGGCAGCCCGCGCCTGGACAATGCCGTGCGCGGCGTGCACGACACCGTCGATCGTGTCGCCGCCAAGGTCGCGCCGGCGATCGATCACCTCGTCGGCAGCGCGCACAGCGTCACCGATGCGGCACACCAGCGCGCGCTGCGTCTGAACCAGACCGGCAACGAATGGGCCGACAGCCTGCGCACGACAGTGCGCTCGCACCCGTTGACGTCGGTGGCGATGGCGCTGGCCGCCGGCTATTTGGCCAGCCGCCTCCTCGGCAGCGGCAGCCACTACGGCCACCACGATCACTACTGAGCGCCCCCAGACCTGCGGCGTCGCGTCAGGCCCCCCGAGGGGGTCAAGAAAACTTGGGAGCGGCCCGGCGTTTTCCTGGGAGCTGCAGCGCACGCTGTGTCGGAGACAACCTACAGCAGCGTGCGGCGCATGACGGCGCGCCGGCGTGTCCGCGGGTCGTAGTCTGTGCCTTCGCACAAGCACGACGACGACCTTCGAAAGACCGCTCATGAGTTCGATGGATTTCCGCGCCGACCAGCGCCAGCAGCAGGCGCTGAGCCCGAAGCTGCAGCATGCGGTGCGCCTGCTTCAACTGTCTTCGCTCGACTTCGCACAGGAAGTGAGCCAAGCGCTCGGCCGCAACCCGTTTCTCGAGGTCGAGGATGGGGACGACGCCGAGCCGGCACCGGCGGAGGACGCCGACAGCCGAACCGACGAGCTGTTCGGCGACAGCGACAGCGCCGACAGCGACCGCGAACTCTGGCAGGCCGACACGCCGGCGCGGGCGCCGCGCCTCGACGGCGGCACTGAAGCGAGCGCGCTCGACCTGATGGCGGCTCAGGAGTCGCTGGCCAACCATCTGCATGCGCAACTGGTGGCCAAGGCGCTGCCGGCGCGCGACCGCGTGCTGGCCCAGGTGATCATCGAATCGCTCGACGACGACGGCTACCTGCGCACGGCGCTCGGCGACCTGCGCGCGCTCGCCGGCCTGATGCCGCAAGCCGACGAGCGCGAAATGGCGCTGGCGCTGCAGCGCGTGCAGGCGCTGGAGCCGGCGGGTGTCGGCGCGCGCGACGTCGCCGAATGCCTGCGCCTGCAACTGCCGTCGATCGAATGCGAAGACATGCGGGCGCTGGCCGAAGCCATCATCGACGAGCACCTGGCACTGCTGGCGTCGCGCGACGTGACGGCGTTGGCCAAGCGGCTGCAACGCGCGCCGGCCGAGGTCGAAGCGGTGTGCGACCGCATCCGCCACCTCGACCCGCACCCCGGCTGGCGCCACGGCGCCAGCGACACGCAGTACGTCGTGCCCGACGTCATCGCGCGCAAGGTGCGCGGCGCGTGGTCGGTGAGCCTGAACCCGGCGGTGGTGCCGCGCATCAAGCTGAACAAGGTCTACGCCGATCTGTTCCAGCGCTGCCGCCGCGAGGAAAAATCCGCCGAGCCGCACGGCGAACTCGCCGACCACTTGCAGCAGGCGCGCTGGACGGTGCGCAACGTCGAGCAGCGCTTTTCGACGATTCTCGACGTGGCGCAGGCGATCGTGCGGCGGCAGAAGCACTTCTTCGACTTCGGCCCGATGGCGATGAAGCCGCTCGGCCTGCGCGAAATCGCCGAAGAGCTGGGCATGCACGAATCCACCGTTTCGCGCGTCACCAACAACAAGTTCATCGCCACGCCGCTCGGCGTCTTCGAGTTGAAGCACTTCTTCTCGCGCGCGATGGCCACCGCCAGCGGCAGCGTCTGCTCGGGCACGGCGATCCGCGGCCTGATCCAGGACATGATCGAAGCCGAAGCCGCTGATGCACCGCTGTCCGATGCCGAGATCGCGCGCCAACTCGCCAGGCAAGGGCTGATGGTGGCGCGGCGCACCGTCACCAAGTACCGCCAGTTGCTGCGCATCGAACCGGTCGAGCGACGGCGACGCCAGGCGGCCTGACCCACTTTTCTTTCGGGAGATTCGGATGCAACGCGTTCTCGCCCTTCTCACGCTGACCGCGATCTCGGTGGTCGGTTGGTCCGCCGTGCGCCAGCACCGCCTGCGTCAGGCGTCGTCCGACGCCGCGGCTCAACGTTTGCAAACCTGGGAAGGCGAGGGTGGCGGTCTGCCTGACGGCGGACCGGGCCAGCGCGTCGAGTCGGCATCGTCTGGCGGCGACGCTGCCGTCTACGCCGACGCTGCCGAGCGCGACGCGTCGGCTTGACGACGCAGGTTCAGCGCTTGCGCGTGCGCTGCGGCTTGTTGGCCAGCGCCTGAGAGCGCTTGACCGCTTCGGCGCACTGCTGCCGATCGTCTTCACCGAGATCGACCAACGCCAACAGCGCGGCCGGCGGCGCCACCGCTGCCAGTGCGGCAGCGCCGAGCACGCGCAGGCCGATGCGCGTCTTGTCGAGTTGCACCTGCGGATCGCTGAAGCTGCCGTTGACGCGCAGCGGCGCACGCAGCGAGAACAGCGACACGTCGTGCGGTTGCGCGGTGACGACGAGCGCCAGCGTTTCCTTGGCCAGCGACAGCTCGCCGTTGATGAGCAGCGTCGTGTCCTCGGTGTCGATCAACGCCGCGTCGGGCCGCGCCACGCCGTTGCGCAAGCTCCATTGCGTGATCGCGCAGCGCAGCGGCAGGCGCTGGTCGCCCTGCACCAGCACGCCCAGGCTCTGCGCGATGTCGATGCCCGACAGCTCGATCAGCAGGTGCGAGACGCTGCCGTCGCGCACCCACAGGCCGGCCTTGCCGTCGAGCGACGCCATCAGCGCGGCGATCGAGCGGCCGCGGCCGGTGACGTTGGCCGAGCCGCCCAGCGTGCCGCCGACGTAGCCCGGCGCGCGCTGCGCGCTCGTGCCGTCGGCCGCCGCGGCGTTGTCGTTGCGCGCCTTGACGAAGCGTTCGAGCTCGATGCCGCCCCAGCGCAGATCGGCGCGCCACTGCGGCACGGCTTGCGTTCGCGCGTCAGCCGTGATCTCGCCGCGCACGGTGCCGTTGGCGGTGCGCGCCAGCAACTCCTGCACGCTCAGCACGCCGCCTTGCAGGCGGATGCGGCCTTGCAGCGGCGCCAGCGATTCGAGCTGCGGCGTGCCGAGGTCGAAGCGCTCCAGGCGCAACGCCACGTCGGCGTTCATGCGTTGCAGCGACGGGATGTCGAACTCGCGTTGCGGCAGAACGCGACCCGCGGCCGCTTTGGCTTTGTCTGCGCCTGCGGCGTCGCTCTGCTCGCCGCGTGCAGACGTGCCGATTGCCGGGCCGAGATCGGCCAGCAGCAGGCGTTCGCCGCCGAGCGTGCCGCTGAGCAGCGGCGGCGTGCTCGCCGTGTCGTAGCGAAAGTCGCCGCGCAGCCGGCTGCTGCCGATGTGCGCGGCGGCGATGTCGGTGGCCCAGACGTTGCCGTCCTTGCGCACGCGCCCGCGCAGGTCGAAGGCGGCGGTCGTCGGCAACGTCAGGCCCAGCACGTCGCCGACAGCGGCCAGCGAGGGGCCTGACAACTCGACGGCGGCATCGAGGCCGCCGAGCTGCAGCGCATCGCTGGCCTGGCCGTCGAGCATCAAGCGCGCGCGGCCGACGCGCAGGTCCAGCCGCAGCGGCACCTTGGCGGTGGCGTCGTTGCTGCCGGTGACCAGCGGCAAGACGCCGCTCGATCGCAATTCGGCAACGAGCGGCAGGCCGCGATGGCTGCCGCGCGCTTCGACGAGCAGCCCCGCCGGTGTCGACCCGCTGCGCTGCGCGCCGCCTTCCTCGGTGCTGACGTTGGCGCGCAGCGTCAAGCGCTGCAACGCGTCGTCGACGTGGATCTCGCCGCGGCGCACCTGCAGCAGGCCGAAACGTGGTAGCGCCGGTTTCGCAGCGTCGGGTGCGGCGGCCGTGTCGCCGAACTGCCAGTTGGCGCGGCCCTGCGCATCGCGCAGCAGGTGCGCCTCGAGCTGCTCGACGGTCAGCGCGTCGACGCGCAGCGGCGGGTCGAACTCACCGCGCGCGAGTCGGCGCAGCGTGGCATACGGCAGGGCGAGGTGAACGTCGCGCGCGCTCACCAGGTTCGGCTGCGTCGGCGCCGCAGCAGGGGGGCCGATCACCAGTTGCGCCGAGCGCAGCCGCAGCGAACCGAACAGGCGCACGCCGAACGGCGCGTCGAGTTGCACCGGCCGTTGCAGCTTCTCCGCCAGCGCGCTCTGCAGCGGTGTGCGCAGGAACGGCCACTCCAGCGCTTCGCCGATCGCCAGCGCGCCGACGATGAGGCCGAGCGCACCGACAGACGCGACAAGCGCAAAACGCGGTCGGCGCTTCGCCGCGCCGTTCTTTGCAGGCTGCTCCTCGGAGGGATGTCGCGGCCGCATGCGTCGCCATCGAGCGGGTCGGCGAACGCCCGCTGCTCAGCGCGCCACGCTGGTCCGCACACCCGTCCGGCGGCGCAGCGCGGGCGTGACCTTCGCCACTGCCGCTGCCGGCGCCGGCGCGAACACCGCCTCGTGCGACAGCCCCGTACCGACTGCGACGCGGTCGAGGAAGGCGTCGTAGCGCGCCATGAACAGGCGCGGCGCTTCGAGGTGCGGCAGCGCGCCGGTGCCGAAGGTGTCCCAGCTCCAGTGCCGTGGCGGGCCGATGCGCGACAGGCCGCCGAAGTCGGCGAACTCGCCGCGCACGCCATGCGCCAGCCACACCGCCGGCGCCATCTGCGCGTAGCGTTCGGCGATGCCTTCGGTGAACAGCGCGCCGGCGATGAAGGCCGCCGGCGCATGGCGCGCGCCGGGCTGGCGCGCCGTCAGTTGTTCATAGGCCAGCAGCGTCTCGTCGATCACCGGCGATCCCCATGTGCGCTCTAGGAACCAGCGCATCGACGACGACGTCGTCAACAGGCGGTACGCCAACTCGCCGACCGGCGCGCCGAGCACGCGCCGCAACAGCGGCTTGTCCTTCGTCCGGCCGTTGCGGAAGCGCTCATCGTTGCCCGATTCGAGCCCGGTCGGGCTGATCAGCGCCACGCTGCGAAACCACGTCGGCTGCTCGAGCACCGCCAGCGCAACGAACTCGCACGACAGCGACAGCGCCAGCACGTCGATCGGCTGCCTGAAGCCCAGCGCGCGCAAATGCTGCACGGCGCGCAGCACCGACTGCGCCATCAGCGCGGGCGTGTACGCCAGCGGGCCGCGCTGCGACGAGCCGAAGCCCGGCAGCTCCAACGCCAGCGTAGGCCGCCGCCAGCCGTAGCGATCGAACAGCGGCCGAACCTCGGCGGCCGATGCGCTGGCGTTGATGCTGTGCACGAGCAGCAGGCCCGGCGTGGCGGCATCGGCGAGGGCGCCATCGGCCGACGCCGGCTCGCTGGCGTACGCGCACAGGTGCGGGCCATCGCCGTCGATGGCGATGCGCCGGCCGACGAGGGCAGGGGGCAGCGATGAGTTGTCCATGGGATGAGGCTACGCGCGGCGTGGCACGGTAAACACCAGCGCGCAGGCTGGCCGCTTGTAGGTCGAAGCCGACAGCGCTGCGCAGTTTTGAGGCGCACTTGTCCTACCCCGCGCTGGGCAGCGTTCTGACAGGTCGCGCGCTGCCGCACTTCTAACGTCCGCTCGCAGTACGACTCAACATTCAAGGAGACCCCGATGAATCTGCGATCCACTCTCATTCGAGCCGCCTGCCTGGTATCCACCGGCGCGGTCTGCGCTGCCGCCGCCGCGGCCAACATCACGCCGGCCGCGTACGACAGCGCGAAGAAGGACCTGGAGACGACCTACAAAAGCGAGCGCGAAGCGTGCAACTCGATGAGCGGCAACGCCAAGGACGTCTGCGTCGAAACCGCCAAGGGCAAGGAAAAGGTGGCGATGGCGCGCTTGCAGTACATGCGCAGCGGCGATGCCGAGGACAGGAACAAGGTCGTCGAAGCGCGCTACGAAGCGGACTACGAAGTGGCCGAGGAGATGTGCGATGACCAGGCCGGCAACGCCAAGGACGTCTGCGTGGCCAAGGCCAAGGCCGACCGTGACAAGGCCAAAGCCGACGCCAAGGCCAGCAAGGCCAACGCCGAGGCGCGCAACGACGCGGCCGAAACGAAGAACAAGGCCGATTACAAGGTCGCCAGCGAGCGTTGCGATGCGATGAGCGGCAATGCCAAGGATTCGTGCATGGCCTCGGCTCGCGCGCGCTACGGCCAGTAAAGCGCGCTCGCGTCAGCGGTTGCACCTGCGCGCGAAGTGGAGGTGCTACCGGAACCTTCGAGCTCGGCAACCGAGCGCGCGTCGAGCGACCAGACGTCCAGCCGCAGGTCGTCGTCGACGTAGCTGCTCATGCGCGGCAACGCCAGCCCTCGCTGCAAACTGTCGTGCACGTCGTCGCCCGTCAGTGCGCAGCCGGCGATGGGCTGCCGCCAATGGCAGGCAAGGACGGTCGATCGCGGCAGCAAGGACGTGCGCACGCGCTCTGCAAGGGTGGCCAGCGACGCCGCATTCAGGTAGCAGCCCATTTCGCTGAGCACGATCAAGTCGACCTGTTCGTGCGGCCACTCGTCGGGCAGCCAGGCCTGACGCACTTCGATGTGGCCGATCGCCGACGTGCGCGCGCGCCACCTCGACCGCTTTGGCCGAAGCGTCGGAAAGCAACAGGCGATCGCAGCGGGAGGCGAGCAGCAGCGACAGCTCGCCGCCTGCGCACGCGGGCTCGTAGGCGCTGGCGAAACGCCGGCGATGTCCGCGGTGGCATCGCTGCAATCGTCGGCGACGACGATGCGCGTCACGCTTTCGCCGCCGAGCAGCGGGCTGGATGCCGCGACCCGCAGCGATCGCAGACAGGCGCCGATGTGCTCGGCCTCGTCGTGCGCGGGAACGATGGCTGCAATCACGGTGTCGCAGCGATCAGGCGTCCGCGGCCTGTTCGTTCACGGCCGCTTCGGCCAGCTCGGTCATCAGCTCGTCGGCCTTGTACATCTCCTTGACGCACGCCTTGAGCTGCTTGTTGTCGTCCTTGAGCTTCAAGGCCTTGGAGAACGCAGCGGCCGTGCCGAAGCCGGTGAGGCCGTAGTGCGTCATGCGCTGGTACTGCGCAATGATCGAAGCGTCGAGCACCGGCCCCTCGTCGGGCCCGTCTTCGATGGTGTGCTTCAAGGCCTCGGTGACCAGGCCCTCCATGCCCTTGCAATGCTCTTTCGACACCTTTTCGTCCTGGTTGGCGATCAAGGCCTTGAGCAGATTGGTGTGGTCGGCGATGCCCGCCTGAGAGTCGTCGAGCATCTTCTTCAACTTCGGGTTCGTGGCTTTGGGCGCGATCTTTTTCAGCGCGCGCAGCATCTGGTCATTGGCCGACCAGAGGTCCTTGAGTTCGTCGATGTAGAGATCGGAAAGGTTCGAGACGTCGGACATGTGTTTGCTCCGTGATTGAAAGGTTTCGCTGATCAGCTCTTGACGCGCGTGCCGCTGGCGCTGCGCCAACGATCTTCGAGGTGGCTGGCATCGTCGCTGGAGCGCGGACGCACGCCCATCAAAATGCCGCCGTCGCGAATGCCGCTTTCGTATTCCTTGACGCGTTCTTCAGGGATGTTCCAACCGACCAGTGCGCCGACCAGGGAGCCGGCCGCGCCGCCTGCGCCGGCGCCGGCCAGTGCCGCCGCCACCGGGCCGGCAATGACGAGCCCGAGCCCCGGCACGGCGATGCTCGTGCCGACGGCCGCCACCGCCGCGGCCACCGCGCCCACGGTGCCGCCGATGCCGGCGCCGATGCCCGCGCCCTCGGCAGCCTTGTTGCCGAGTTCGGTTTGACGGTCGCCGACGGCGCCGCCGCCGCCGTCGGAAAAGTGGCGCTTTCGTGTGTCATCGGACATGACGATGTTCACGTCCTCCTTGTCGTAGCCGCGGTCGATCGCTTCTTGATAGGCGCGTTCGGCGCTGTCGCGGTCGTCGAACAAGCCGGTCACGTAAGAGGTCCTGTCTGCTGCCATGGTGTCGTCTCCTGACGGTTCAGTGATGGAGTGCGAACGCTGGCAAGCGGCGGGCCCGGCACGCGACACCGCTCGCCGCATCGACGGCGAGCCGATGTCTTACGCGCCTTTGCGCACTTCGAGCAGCGTTGCGCCGTGCGGATGCGAAAAACGTCCGCCGCATGGAAAGCGATGCACTCGATTTGCTGCAATGGCCGGCGATGGCCGTCACTTTGCTCGCGTCATGGTTCGTGGCGTCCGAAGTGGTGCGTCGAACCGGCCGCCGACCTCTTCGTTGCCCACCACTTCGGCAACGCTGCCGGCAGCCGCCACTACAAGCTCTTCGTGCCGACGACGCAGGGCAGTGGGCCGATGCCGCTGATCGTGACGCTGCACGGCTGCAAACAGAACGCCGACGATTTCGCCGCCGGCACGCGCATGAGCGAGTTGGCACAGCAGCACCGCTTCATCGTCGCCTACCCCGAGCAGGCGCGGTCGGCCAACGGCTCCAACTGCTGGAACTGGTTCCAGGCGGCGCACCAGGGGCGCGATGGCGGCGAGCCGGCCATCCTCGCCGGCATCGTCGGCGACGTGGCGGCCCCGGCACCGCATCGACCCGCGCCGCGTCTTCGTCGCCGGCCTGTCGGCGGGAGCGGCGATGGCGGTGATCCTCGGTGCGCGCTACCCGGACGTTTTCGCCGCGGTCGGCGCGCATTCGGGTCTGCCGCTCGGCGCCGCGCACGACGTGCCATCGGCGTTTGCGGCGATGCGCGGTGGCGCTGCGGCGCACGCTGCGGCCGCGCCAACGAGCGCCGTGGCAGGTCGGGCGGCAGCAGCACGGGCTCGTTCACGCAAGCGCACGGCCCCGATGCGTCGGCCGAACTGGTTCGGTTCTTCCTTCATCGATAGGCACGCCGGTTGCCGCTGCGCTGGCGCGCACTGTGTCCTCTACAGCGTGTCGGGGACCACTCGATCGAGCCTATGTCTTATGACATCGATGCGCCCACTTCTGCGGAACACAATCTGCCATCGGAGCAGAATCCATGCACAACGCACGCCATGAAGACAACATCAACGCCGAGCTCGCTTGGGGCGCGCGTGCGCCGCTCGACATGAGCGGCGGCGAGCGCATCGTCGTCGTCGATGACCACCCGGACCTCGCCGATACGCTGGCCGAAGTGCTGGCCCTCGACGGTTTCAATGTTCGCACCGCAGCCGATGGCGTCACCGCGTTGGCCGTGATCGAGGAGCATCAGCCGCTCTGCGTGCTGGCCGACATCGACATGCCGGGCATGAACGGATTTGACCTCGTCAAGCAGCTGCGGCAGCGCTACGGCTCCGACATCGTGCTGATCGCCATCACCGGCTGGGGCGACAAAGAGGATTGCCTCGCACCCGAATACGACATCTTCGATCACTGCCTGCGCAAGCCGGTCGATCTGCAGGAGTTGCGCAAGCTGCTCAGCGCGGCGTAGCTAGCGGATCGCCGCCAACAGCGCGTCCGGCGAGCACGGCTTGGGCAGCACGGTGACGCCCAGCGCGCTGGCACGGTCGAGCGAATCGGAGTAGCCGCTCATCAGCACGACGGGCAGCGCAGGGTGGTCGGTTTTGATGCGCGCGGCCAGGTCGATGCCGTCCGCCATGCCGCTCATCACGATGTCGCTGAGCACGATGTCGAAGCGCGCGGCGTCGGCGCGCAAGACCTCGATCGCCTCGTCGGCGCTGTCGAGCTGCATGACTTCGCAGCCCATCGATTCGAGCAACCCTTTCGTCGCGTCGGCGAGGTCCGGGTTGTCTTCCACCAGCAGCACGCGCACGCCGCGCAGCGGCTGCTTGCCCTGCCGCATCGCTCGCGGTGCAGACACCTGCGCCGCTTGCGGCGGATCGACAGCCGCGGCGACCGGAAAATACATGCGCACCGTCGAGCCTTCGCCGACGACGCTGTGAAACGTCGCCGAGCCGCCGGCGCGCACACAGAAACCGTAGACCTGCGACAAGCCCAGGCCCGTGCCCTTGCCGACTTCCTTGGTGGTGAAAAACGGTTCGAACACGCGCTCGACGATGTCCGCCGACGCGCCGGCGCCACTGTCTTGCACGCTGATGACGACGAAGGGGCCTTCGAGGCCGGGCGCTTGCCCGGCGGGCGCATTGGCGGCGTGGATGCGCAGCGATCCGCCGTTGGGCATGGCGTCGCGCGCATTCACCGCCAGGTTGATCAGCGCCAGTTCTAACTCCGAGATGTCCACGGTCACCGGCGCCGTGTCCGGCTCGACCTGCACCTCGACGCTGACCTTGGAGCTGACGGCCGGCGCGATCAGTCCCTTGTTTCCGGGCAACTGCTCCTGCAAGCGCACCTGCTCCGGTCGCATCGGCCGGCGGTGCGCGAACGACAGCAACTGCGCCGTCAGCTTGGTGCCGCCGGTGACGGCGCGCTCGATCGCCGCGAGTTGCGGGCTGTCGGCCAGCGCCGGCTGCAAACGCCGGTGCAGGTAGATGTTGTTGGCGATCACCATCAGCAGGTTGTTGAAGTCGTGCGCCACGCCGCCGCCCAGCCGCCCCAGCGCTTCGAGCTTCTGCGACTGGCGCAGGCTGTCCTCGATGTGCACGCGGCGCGCCGTTTCGTCGAGCAGCGCCTGCTGCGTGCGCAGCGCCTGGCGCGTGCGTTTCAACGCCACCCAGGCGACGTACATCAGCGCCAGCGCGATCGGGAAGACGAACGCGCCGAGCACCGCGAGCTGGCGATACCACGGCGCCAGCGCCGCCGAGCGTTCGATCCACGCCGAGACGCGCACCGGGTAGCGGCCGAGCGCGCGCTCGGCGACGATGCGCTGCGCAGCGTTCGGCGCGGCCGCCGCCGACGCGAATGCCGATGCAACGCCCGGCATGTCGGCGGCCGACGGTGCGAGCGGCCAGCCGGCGAGCAGCGAACCGTCGGCGTGGCGCAGCTCGATGTTGAGATCGCGGTCTTTGCTTGCCAGGTCGCTGTAGAAATCGGCGAAGTATTTCGGCGCCATGCTGGCCGAGAGCACGGCGGTCATGTTGCCGTCGGCGCCGCTGCGGCGCACGCTCATGTCGAAGAACGGCTCGCCGGTGGCGCGGCTGGTCAGCACCTCGGTGAAAAACGGCTGCGCGCCGCCTTGGCGCTGGTGGCGGAAGAACGCGCGGTCGCTCACGTTCACCGCCGGCGTCGGGAAGACGCGGTTGGTGACGATCATCTGTCCGCTCGGCCCAAAGACGAACAGGCCTTGCAAGTGACGCAGATCGGCCGTCATGCGCACCATCTGCTCGTGCAACACGCGCGCGCGGGCCTGCAGCGTCGTCTCGCTGTCGGCGCTGACGGCGTCGGCGACGAGGCCGAGCAAGGCGGTGTTGGTTTCGAAGACCTTGAGCGCGTGCTCTTCGGCGATGCGCTCGGCGCTGACCACGCGCAGACGGGCGTCGGCCAGGGCGCGCTGATGCAGATTCGAGGCCACCAGCGAGAACAGGGCCAGCGGCACGGCCGCGGCCATCCACATCGTGGCGCCGAGCCATTTGAGGGTTTTCTGGGGCATGCGCTGTTGCTTGTTGAACTGCAGGCATCTGCCGCCTTTGGGCCAACGCTTCAGTCGAGTCTATGCGGCAACGGGCATGCGCATTGCCGGTGATTGTGCTGAAGAACAGGAGTGGCCAGCATGGTGACAGCGAAGAAGACATCCGGCGCGCTGGCGAGCCAACGCCGCATCCAGCGCCAGCAGGACCGGCGCGACGCCGGCAAGGCCAGACCCGAATCGCGCGCCGCGGTGCAGGCCGGCGCGCGCCGTCAACCGGTGGCATTGCCGGCGCAGCACCTGCCCAAGCCGGGGCGTGAGGCCGAGCTGCCATTGCAGCCGCGCTTTCTCGCCCCACACTACCGCGGCAGCGGCAAGTTGCACGGCTTCGTGGCGCTGATCACCGGCGCCGATTCGGGCATCGGCCGCGCGGTGGCGGTGCTGTTCGCGCGCGAAGGCGCCGACATCGCCGCGGCCTATCACTCGTCGACCGAGGACGCGCGCCAGACGCTGCGCTGCATCGAAGCCGAAGGCCGGCGCTGCCTGCTGCTGCGACGCCGCCGTGGCGAAGCACCGACATGCGACGTGCCGCGCAACACGAGGAGCTGTCTCCTGCGTACGTGTTCCTCGCCTCGCCGGTGTGCGCCGGCTACATCAGCGGTATCGTGCTGCCGATCACCGGCAGCGTCGGCGCGATCTGACAATCAGCAACGCGAAGAGCCATCCGTCAGTCACTCCCGCTGCCCGGCTCCGACACCTTGCGATGCGCCGCGGCCTTCGTGCTGCTCGGCGTCAGCAACCCACTCGCGACCTGCATCTTGTTCTTCCAGCCGACGATGACGGCGTCGTCGCCCTCCATCAGCGCTCGATAACCGACCCGCGCCACTTCCTTCGGGTCGTCCTTCTCGGCCTGGCCGACCTTCGTGTCGAGCATGTCGGCGCGCTCGAAAAACTGCGTCTCGGTGGCGCCGGGCATCAGGCAGGTCACGCTGACGCCGGTGCCTTCGAGTTCGTTGCGCAGCGCTGCCGCAAAACTGTCGATGAAGGCCTTGCTGCCGTTGTACGCCGCCTGAAAACTGCCCGGTGTGAAGCCGGCGATCGAGCCGGTAACGAGGATGCGGCCGCGGCCGCGCTCGCGCATCTGCCGACCGATGCGGTGGATCAGGTCGAGCGTGCCGGTGATGTTGGTGTCGATGACGTGGCGCACGTCGTCGAAGGCCTGGTCGAGAAAGCCGTGGCCCAGGCCGTGGCCGGCGTTGGCGAACAGCAGATCGACCGGCCGGCCGCCGATCATCGCGATGACCTCGGCCACGCCTTCGGCGGTGGCCAGGTCGCACTGCACCGAGGCCACCGCAGCGGCACCGGCGGCGCGCAACTGTTCGGCCGCTTCGTGCAGCGCCGGTTCGTCGGCGGCGATGACGAGCTCGCAGCCGTCGGCGGCGCAGCAGCGTGCCAGCTCCAGGCCGATGCCCGACGACGCGCCGGTGACGACGGCGAGCAGCGGTGGGCCCGTCCGCGGTTGCGGGTCGACGAGCGGTTCGAACAGCGGGTCGTCCACAGACGACGGAATCGGCGCGGCGATGCTCATGGTGGCTGTCTCCTGTCGGGTGGCGATGACGTGCAGGGGCAATCGGCTCGCCCGTTGCGTCGACACCCGGCATGCCGTTTGCCGACATGACGGTCTCACCTCAGGAGCACCCCATGACGGAAGACAACCTGGTTTTCTACCTCATCCTCGTCACCTTTGCCTTGGCCATCGGCTACGGCGTCTACCAATGGTTGCGCGCCAACAAGGCCAAGCGCGAACACCACCACTCTGTGGCCGAGCGCCGGCAAGGCGCGAATCACGCGAGCGGCACGACCGCGCCGCAACGAAAGGAAAGCACATGAGCACCACCGCGAAGAAGACCGCAACGCGCAAACGCGACACCGACGATGCCGTCAAGCTGCTGACGGCCGACCACAAGGAGGTGCACACGCTGTTCCAGCAGTACAAGATGCTGTGCAAGGCGAAGGCCCCGGCCGAAGAGCGCCAGCCGGTGGCCGCGGAAATCTGCGTCCTGCTGACGGTACACGCCGGCATCGAGGAAGAGCTGTTCTATCCGGCGGCGCGCGCGGCCGGCGTGGACAGCGCATTGCTCGATGAAGCCGAAGTCGAGCACGGCACGGCCAAGGAACTGATCGCGCAGTTGCAGGGCATGGACGCCGAGGACGAACTGTTCGACGCCAAGGTCACCGTGCTAGGCGAGTACATCGACCACCACGTCAAGGAAGAAGAAGGCGAGATGTTCCCGGCGTGCCGCAAGGCGAAGACGATGGATCTGGCCGCGCTGGGCAAGCAGGTGCAGGCGCGGCGGGCCGAGCTGATGGCCGACGCGATGGCCGAGCAGGCCTGACGCCGGTCACGCGCAATCGAAGACTACTCTTCGAGGCCATCCGGTGTGGTCATGTGCATTCGTCGTTGTTGACGGCCGCGGTCACGATGGGGGGCGGCGTTGCTTTTCAATGCCGCTCGCCGCGCAAGCGCTCGGCCTGCGCGCGACGGTTGGCGCTGAGGTTGGTCAGCGTCACCTCGACGCTGTCGGCCGACGGCACGACGCGGTGGATGACCACGTCCTGCCGGCCGTCGACCTCGTGCATGTGACCGAACGATTCGGTGTGGCCGCGTTCGAGGATGCGCCGGTAGCGGTGGATCAGCCGCGGCTGGTCGGGCGGCCCGGCGTCCTGCCAGGCGCACAGGTACTGGCCCGGCAGCAGATCCGCCGGGCAGCGCAACAGTGCGCCGGCAGCGTCGCTGGCGCTGTCCCAGACGAAATCGATCACTTCGCCGTTGCCGCGCACGGCGTGCAGCCGCATCGTGGCGGCGTGGCGGTGGCGGCGGGTCGGCGAGTCCATCTCACCCGCTGGCACAGGCGCCGTCAGAGGGTTCGGCCCGCGGCATGACGCCCTGGGCCGAGCAGCGCAACGGCGAGCGCCAGCGTCAGGTACAGGGCCTGCAACTCGATCGCCCAGCCGCCGTTCTTCGACAACGTGGCGATGTCGCCGCTGTGCATCAGCGCGATGGCGAAGATCATGTTGACGGCAATGACCAGCGCGGACAAGCGCGCCCACAGGCCGATGATCAGCAGCAGCGGCGCCAGCACCTCGCCGATGAAGACGCCGTAGGCCAAGAGCGGCGGCAGGCCGGCCTTGGCCACGGCGTCGATGATCGGGTCGATGCCGTTCTGCATCTTGGCGATGCCGTGCAGCAGCATCAAGGTGCCGAGCGCGAGCCGCAGCAACAGCTTGCCGACGTCGTCGGCGACCATTGCCCGCGAAGGCGCTTGCGGCGCCACGGGCGCTCTCGCGGTCTGGGCTTTCACGGTCCGGGTCAGGGCGGCCATGTGGGTTCTCCTCGTCGTCAGCGCGTCAGGCCGCCGTCAGTGGTTGTCTCGGCTTCGAGGCGGCGCATCTGCGCCCGGCTGTCGTGCAGGCCTTCGACGTGACGCAGCAGCACCGCGCGCAGGATGCGCGGCAGGTCTTCGTCGAGCGCGTCGCGGTACAGGCGCAGCGCGCGCGACTCGCGCTGCTCGCAGGCAGCGAGCAGCGCCGCATCGCCGGCGTCATCGTCCACGGCGCTGGGGTTCGAGGTCGGCGTTGCTGAACCACCGCGCGCAGCGCCACTGCGCAGCGCGGCCAACTCGCCAGCCCAGCGATGCCAGGCAGCGGCGCGTCGCGTCAACAGAAACTGCAGTGCCATGTGATCGGCTCGAACCGCACAGTCCGTCATCGAGCGGGCGGTGTCCTCGCAGTGGTCGGCCAACGCCGTCACGCAGGCGTCGGCGTTGAGTGCAGCGCTGTCGTCGCGCGGGGACATCACACCCTCGCTTCGGCCGCACCCTGGCAAGCGATCGATCGGCTGCCGGCCGCCGCGCATCTCGCCCTTGACCTACCGCAGCGCATCGTCGCAGGCGGCGAACGCGGGGTCGGCGAACGTATGGCGCAAGCGCTGGCCGAACTGCTCTCGCGTCAACCCAGGGCCAGCCAGACCGCGCCCGACCCTGGGCGGCGATGCGCTCACTCGATCTCGAAGTGCTGGGGCTCGAAGCGACCGAAATCGATCGCCGATTCGCTGACGCTGGTCAGCGCCAACCAGGTCCAGATCGCCACGCCCAACGAGGCCAGCGAAAGTCCAACCACCAGAGACAGCGCGAAAAGATTCATGACGACGGCCCTCGAAAAAGCAGCTCAACCATCAAACAACTATCGCCGCCTGAAGCTGCTGCAAACAGCAGACGTGACCGTGGGTTGCGGTAGTCGCCGTCCTACGCGATGCGGCATGCGGCTTGCCCGTGGCGAAGGCCTGAGGAGCACGCGGTGATGATCGACTGGGCTTGCGTTTTGACGTTCACCGTCTCGCCTGTCGAGATGGTGTTGCGCGGCAGCGCGGTCTACTGCTTCTTGTTCTGCCTCGCATGGAGCCCGATGGCTGCATCTCGATCATCGCCCGACAGCACAACAGCGACGGCGGGCGCGACGGCGCCGGCACGCCGCCTCAGCGTGTGGTCTGAGGCAGCGCTGAGGCGTCGATGTGCGTGGCGCTGTCGGTCGTCCGGCGGTCGGTGCGCAGCGAGCCGAAGCGGTGGGTCCAGATCCACGTGAATTCGACGCCGAGCAGGAAGATCTGCGCCGAGTAGTAGACCCACAACACCAGCGCGACGACGGACGCCGCAGCGCCGAAACCCGAAGTGACGCCGCTGCGGCCGAGGTAAGTGCCGATCAGTTGCTTGCCGATGGTGAAGAGCAGCGCGGTCACCGCGGCGCCCATCCAGACGTCGCGCCAGCGCAGGCGCACGCGCGGCATCCATTTGTAGATCATCGCGAAGGCCAGCGTGATCAACGAGAAGCTGAGCGCGAAGTCGAAGCCGCTGGCCAGCCACGTCTGCTCGCCGAACCACGGCGTCCACCAGCGGCCGAGCGCGGCCAGCACTGCGCTGGCCACCAACGACACCATCAGCAGAAAACCGATGCCCAGAATGAGGCCTACCGACAGCAGGCGCGCTCGCAACCATGCCCAGACACCGCGCGCCGGCGGGGCTGCCGGCACGCGCCAGATGCGGTCCATCGCGCCCTGCAGTTCGGCGAAGACGGTCGTCGCGCCGACGAGCAGGATCACCGTGCCGCCGAGCGTCGCCCACGCGCTTTGGCCATTGCGGTTGGCGCTGGCCAGCATCGCTTCGACCGCACGCGCGCCTTCTTCGCCCATCAGACCGCGCAGCTCCTCGAGCACGCCGCCGCGAGCCACGTCGGCGCCGAAGACGGCGCCGGCGACCGCGATCACGATCAGCAGCAGCGGCGCGATCGAGAACAGCGTGTAGTAGGCCAGCGCCGCACCGAGGCTCGACGCGTCGTCTTCGATCCACGACGACACGGTGTCGCGCAGCAGCGCCCAGGTCTTCCGCAGCAGGTTCATCACAACGCAAAACGCCGGAAGGGCTGCAACGAAACAGCCCTTCCGGTGGATGGTGAGGTGACGTGGCTCGTGACCAGCGTCAACGCACGCGCCCGCGGCGCACCAGGTTGACGATGGCGAGCAGGATCGCCGCGCCGAGGAACGAGACGACGAGCGCCGGCAGACTGAAGTTGTCCTGGTTGATCGTGCCTGCGCCGAGCAGCGGCGACAACAACCAGCCGCCGAGCATGGCGCCGACGATGCCGACGACGACGTTGAGGATGATGCCTTGCTGCCCGTCGGTCTTCATCATCAGGCTCGCGAGCCAACCGATGATGCCGCCGACGATGAGCCAGATGATGATGTTCATGTGCCGTCCGATCCGTGAAAAGTTGAGGTGCCAAAGCGTATGCATTGCGGCCCGGGCCGGCACTTCCCGAACACCGTGCCGGCGCGCACGACAACGCGCCGTTGCGCTGTCAGCGCAGGCCTACGTCGATGGCGCCGGCGGATAAGGCGGCACCAGCCCTTTTTGCTGCAACAGGCTGGCGACCTCGACCATCAGTTCGAGGTTGACCTGGGTCGGGTCGCGCGGCACCACGTCATAGTGGCACAGCGTGCCGAGGATCTCGCCCTCGGGCGTCATCACCGGCAAGCCCCAGTACGACTGCACGGCTTCGCGTGCCGCGTGCGTCGTCAGGCGAGGGTCTTGCAAGGCGTTGCCGGTGTTGAAGGGCGACCTCGACTCGATCGCCAGCGCGCAGTAGGTGGCGCTGGCGGGAACCTCGTCGACGAACAGCAGGTCCGGCTGCTCACGGTCGTAGAACACGGCGGCGTTGGCTTTGTCGCCTCGACGGCGGAAGAGGGCGATGAAACGGAAGTCCGTCAGGCTGAGCAGGTAAGCCAGCGCCGCCCGCAGGTTCGACCGGCCGAGGACCTCGTTGAATTGTCGAAACGCCGCCTCTTTGCTGACCGGGTTCGAGTCCATAGCGCCTCCTGCGACGGACTGTAATGCAGCCGGCGCGTCACGCAGTGAGCGTGACGCGCCGGAAAAGGTCTCGGCCGACGGCGGTGGTCAGCTGCGCACGATGATGTCGTTGCGCACGCCGGTCACGCCCGAGGTGTTGCGCGCCAGGCGCTCGGCCATCGCCTTTTCTTCGCTCGACTTGGCAAAGCCCGAGAGCTGAACCACGCCCTTCAGCGTCTCGACGCTGATCGCCATCGCGCTGACGGTCTTGTCTTCGGCGAACTTGGCCTTGACGCGTGTCGTCAGCGTGGCGTCGTCGACGTAGGAGCCGACACTTTGCTGGTCGCGCACGACGGCGCAGCCGGCGCCCGCGAGCAATGCGCTGGCGGTCATGGCGGCGATCAGGAACTGGCGTGATTTCATGGTTTTCTTTCGGTTGGAGTGATAGGGACGAACGGGAATTTGCGCTGGCATCAGCTACCGGATCAGCCCTTGGGCGCCACGCTGAGTTGGTTGTCGACCGACTTGACGCCATCGACGGCACGCGCCAGCGAGGTGGCGCGCTCACGCGAGGCGCTGTCCGGCGCGGTGCCCTTCAACGCCACGCGGCCATCGACGGTGTCGACGTCGATGCGCAACGCGCTCAACTGGCTGTCCTTGGCCAACTCGGCATTGACCGACGTCGTGATCAACGCATCCTTGGCCTTGACGGCCGCGGTGTCCATGGCGCCCGCGGCGGTTTCCTTGGCCTTTTCGCCGGCGGCTCTGGCGTCGGCCTGCACCTCGTCGGTCTTCTTCTCGACCTTGGCCATCGCGTCGTCGACCTTCTGGCCCGTGGTGCGGCCATCGTCCGTGCGGTTTCAGGCAGCCAGCGTGGCCGCGGCTGCCAATGCGCCGAGCATCGTCAAGAACGGGGTGGCTCGATGTTGGGTCATGTCTGCTCCTTCGATTGAGTTGGGGTCGGACGCTCGTCGTTCCGATACGTGAACAGTAGCCAGACGCGCTTCACCGATCGATAGGCTTTCAGGCAATTTCAATGTCGGACGCAGCCGACATCCGGCCCTCGCTGTCTCAGCCGATGACGATGGCCTTGCTGGCCACGTAGCGCGAGAAGTCGCTCGCGGGAATCGCGGTCGACTGCCGCGTCTGGCCGCTGCCCCAACTCAGCGTGACGTCGTTGCCCGCGATTTCGACCTCGATCGGCCCTCTGGGCACGCTGCACAGCGGACCATCGCCGAGCCGGTACTCGACCGTGCCGCGCACATCGGCTTTCGACGTGGTCGTGCTCATTGCCACCCTCCGGTGGCGCGTTCCCAGGCCGCGCGCACTGCGTGCCTGGCCTCATGCCAGGTCAGCCGCGAGCGGCCTTTGACGTCGTCCCACTCGGCGCACAGGCGGGCCTGCACGTCCTCGAACAGCGTGTCGTCGCGCTGCCGCTCGTGGCCCATGCGAAACGCCGGGCCGTAATCGTCGAAGGTCAGGCCGTCGATGAAGAAGGGCTGGCGTGTCAGGTGCTGCTGCCAGTAGTGGTGGTCGCTGGTCGTCATCGCTGCGCTGCTCCTTCGGCTGCGTGGCCGAACACCAGCCACCGCCAGAACTCTAGAACGGCGATCTCTGCGCAGACGCAGGAGGAGCCTGCGTGCCGGCGTCGGCCTTGTCCTACGGCGGCGGCCGCATCGGATTCGGCACGCTGTTTGCCGACAGCTCTGCACCACGATCGACTGCGGAGGCAACGCCGTGAGACACCGCCATCGATCTCGTCCTCGCCGCGGCGGCAGGCCATGTTGACGGCCACGCTGCTGCTGCTCGGCGCGCTGCTCGCCGCGATGGGCCTGGCCGAGCGCCAGGTGACGCGGCTGCCGCTGTCACCGGCCACGGTCTACCTCGCGGTGGGCTGGGCCGCCGGTGCGCTGGTCGTGCCGCCGCTGTCGGCCGACGATGCCCTGCGCCACTACCGCGCGGCA
>CADEEN010000017.1 GCA_902826345.1 uncultured Burkholderiales bacterium
ACACCGACGTGCTGATGCGCCTGCCGGGCGTGGCGCGGTCGAACTCGATGCTGGTGCTGCGCACCATCAAGAAGACGACGGCGTTGCCGCTCAGCGTCGCGGCAAATTCCTGACCACGCGGCTGCACAGGTAAGTCCAGACGAACTGCGCCGCGGCATGGCTCGTCAGCTCGGCATGGTCGTACGGCGGCGAGACTTCGACGCAGTCCATGCCGGCGCAGTCGAAGTGCGCCAGACCCTCGAGCAGCGACAGCACCTGGCTGGTCGACAGGCCGCCCGGCTCCGGCGTTCCGGTGCCGGGGGCGAAGGCGGGGTCGAGGCAATCGATGTCGAGGCTGACGTAGAGCGGCGGCTGGCCGTGGGCCGCGATGCGTCGGCGCAGATCGTCGAGCACCGGGTAGAGCTGCGACGGGCTCTCCAGACCGCGCAGATCGCGTGCGGTGTAGATCGCGCCGCCCTGGTCGCGCACGTACTCGCGCGCGGCGCGCTCGCCGGCTGAGCGAATGCCGACCTGCACGAAGCACTCTTTGACGACCAAGCCCTCGTCGATCGCTTCATAAACCCAGGTGCCGTGGCCGCTGGGCTCGCCGAAGTGGTCCGTCCACGTGTCGCAGTGGGCGTCGAAGTGCAGCACGGCGAGCGGGCGGCCGAGGTGCGCCTTGTACGCCCGCAGCAGCGGCAGCGTGATCGAGTGGTCGCCGCCGAGCCAGACCACGTGGTGCCGGGCCAGCAACGGCGCGATCAGCGGTGCCATGGCCTCGCGCATCGCCGCCAGGCCGGTGTTGGGCAGCGCCAGATCGCCGGCATCGCCGAGCACGCCGAGCGGGCTGACGTTGAAGTGCGGGTGCGTGCCGTCGCACAGCATGTGGCTGGCGGTGCGGATCGCGCGCGGGCCGAAACGCGCGCCGGGGCGGTTGGTGGTGGCGCCGTCCCAGGCGATGCCGGCCACCGCATGGGGCTGTGTGGTGGCTGCGGGCGCCTTGAGAAAGGTGGTGTTGGATTCGAAGGCGAAGCCGGACATGGCGCTCGTTCAGGACAGAAGGCTGGCGATGATACGGAGCGGCCCGGTTTCTCATCAGCGGCATCGCGTTTCGGATCGCGGAAGCTGCGGCAAGCGTTCGGTTCCCCCTGGTTTTGTGCAGAGCAACAGAATTTCTCTTTGCGGGATGGATTGGTCAACCCATTGATTTTATTGAGAAAGATTTTTTGTCTTCTATAAGACATAAGTCAACTCTCACGGCTACGATCGGATCGTTCGCCTCTTCAACATTCAGGATCAGGAGTCATTCGATGAGCCAGCCGACCCGTGACCAGCAAGCCGCCGCCCTCGCCAAGGAGTGGGCCGACAACCCGCGCTGGAAGGGCATCCAGCGCAACTTCAGCGCCGCCGACGTGGTGCGCCTGCGCGGCTCGATCCCGATCGAGCACACGTTGGCCAAGCGCGGCGCCGAGAAGCTGTGGAACCTGGTCAACACCGAGCCCTTCGTCAACACGCTCGGCGCACTCACCGGCAACCAGGCGATGCAGCAGGTCAAGGCCGGCCTGAAGGCGATCTACTTGAGCGGCTGGCAGGTCGCGGCCGACGCCAACGACGGCGGCGAGATGTACCCGGACCAATCGCTGTACTCGGTCGATTCGGTGCCCAAGGTCGTCAAGCGCATCAACAACACCTTCACCCGCGCCGACCAGATCCAGTGGAGCGAGGGCAAGAACGAGATCGACTTCTTCGCGCCGATCATTGCCGATGCCGAAGCCGGTTTCGGCGGCGTGTTGAACGCGTTCGAGTTGATGAAGGCGATGATCGAAGCCGGTGCTGCCGGCGTGCACTTCGAGGACCAGCTGGCCTCGGTCAAGAAGTGCGGCCACATGGGCGGCAAGGTGCTGGTGCCGACGCGCGATGCGGTGGCCAAGCTGACCGCGGCGCGCCTGGCCGCCGACGTGATGGGGGTGCCCACCGTGCTGCTGGCGCGCACCGATGCCGAAGCTGCTGACCTCGTGACGAGCGACGTTGACGACAACGACAAGCCCTTCCTCACCGGCGAGCGCACCGTCGAAGGCTTCTACCGCACGAAGAACGGCCTCGAGCAGTCGATCAGCCGCGGCCTCGCGTATGCCGCCGTCGCAGACATGATCTGGTGCGAAACCGGCAAGCCGGACCTCGCGTTCGCCAAGGCCTTCGCCGACGCGATCCACAAGAAGTACCCCGGCAAGCTGTTGGCCTACAACTGCTCGCCGTCGTTCAACTGGAAGAAGAACCTCGACGACGCGACGATCGCCAAGTTCCAGCGCGAGCTGGGCGCGATGGGCTACAAGTTCCAGTTCATCACGCTGGCCGGCTTCCACAGCCTGAACTACTCGATGTTCGACCTGGCCTACGGCTATGCGCGCAACAACATGAGCGCCTTCGTCGAGATGCAGGAGAAGGAGTTCGCTGCCGCCGAGCGCGGCTTCACGGCGGTGAAACACCAGCGCGAGGTCGGCACCGGCTACTTCGATGCGGTGACGACGACGATCGAGCGCGACGCTTCGACGGCGGCGTTGAAGGGGTCGACCGAAGACGAGCAATTCTTCGAGGAGCGCGCGAGGGCGCAACACTGACAGGGCTGAAGCCCTGTCCGCAGATGGCCCGGCATTGCCGGGCCTTTTCATTTCAATAGTCGTTCCTCGACGAACTTGACCATCGCATAGAACAGGAAGTCCGCGTTCTCCTTGCGGGCGAATCCGTGGCCTTCGTTCTCGCCGCGCAGGTACCACACCGGCAAACCGTTGGCGCGCACCTTGGCGACGATCTGCTCGCTCTCGGTGTAGGGCACGCGCGGATCGTTCTTGCCTTGCACGACGAACAGCGGTTTCCTGATCTTGTCGGCGTTGTTCAGCGGCGCCGTTTTCTCCATCCACGCGCGCGTCGCAGGGTCGCGCTCGTCGCCGTACTCGACGCGGCGCAGGTCGCGGCGGTAGCTTTCGGTGTTGGTGAGGAAGGTGACGAAGTGGCTCGGCCCGACGATCGGCACGCCGCCGACGATGCGCTCGCTGTAGCGCACCGCCGTGGCCAGCGTCATGTAGCCGCCGTAGCTGCCGCCGGTGACCATCACGCGCGACGCGTCGAGGTCGGGCTGCTGCGCGATCCAGTCGAGCAGGGCGCCGATGTCCTTCACCGAGTCTTCGCGCTTGGTGCCGTTGTCGAGCGTCAAGAAGGTCTTGCCGTAGCCGGCCGAGCCGCGCACGTTGGGCTCGATGACGGTGATGCCGAGCTCCTGGATGAAGTAATTCCAGCGCGACTGAAAACCCATCTGCGCCTGCGCTTCGGGGCCGCCGTGGATCGACACGATAACTGGCCGCTTGCCGGCAAAGCGCGCCGGGGGCCGCGTCACGATGCCGGAGATCGTCAAGCCGTCGAAGCTCTTCCAGCGCACCACCGTCTGATCGGAGAAGGTCGAAGGGTCGATGCCGGCCGGCGCCTGCGCGCGCGTCCACTGCTGGCTGCGCCCGCTGGTGGGGTCGAGCGCAAACAGCTCGCTCGGGCCCTTGGCGCTGTTGATCGCGTACGCCATGCGGTGCAAGCCACGGTGAAAGCCCATCGCGCCGATGCCGCCCGGCGGCACCGCGGGCGCCGCGGTTTCCTTCAGCGTGGCGGCATCGAAGACGCGCAATTCGTCGCGGCCATCGACATTGGCCTGGGCGACGATCCAGCGGCCGTCGTCGGACAGCGCGGCTGCCGTCACGTCCCAGGGAATGTGGCTGCTGATGCGCGTCAGCGCACCTTCGGCCAGATCGAGCGTCATCAGCTCGCGGAATTCGCCGGCGCGGTCGCTGATCACGTACAGCCGCCTGCCGTCCTTGGATATGCCCGCGTCGAAGTGCGTGGCCTTGATCGATTCGCCCGCTGCGGGCAGCAACTGCCGCCGTGCACCGCTGGCGACGTCCACCAGCCAGACCTGCGACTCGGCGGCCGAGAGGTAGCGCGTGAAGGCCACGCTGCGGCCGTCGTCGGACAGCGAGCCGCCGAACCAGCCGGGGCCGGGCAGGTCGGCCAGCTTGCGCTTGCCTTGCGGCTGCTCGGGATCGACGATCCACAGCGCGGTGTCGATCGTCGGCCGCGACCCGCCCTGCGCCGTGCGGTCCAGCGGCACCGCGGTGTAGAGCAACTGCGACGTGGCGCGCACCCAGCCGACGATGTTGTGCGCTTCGTCCGGGTTGGTGAGCAGCGTGCTCTGGCGCGTCGCCGGATCGAGCCGGTAGATCTGGTCGGCTTCGTCGCCGCCCCGTGAGCGCTCGAAGACGATGTAGCGCCCTTGCCGCGGCTCCCAGCTGGCACGCGTGACCGGCTCGGCGCCGTCGGTCAGTTGCTGTGGTTCGCCGAGCGGCTGGTCGAGCCGGTAGATGCGCGGCACGTTGTCGCCGGCCTTGCGGTGCGCGACGAGCATCTCGTTCTTCGTCGGGTGCCATTCGACGAAACTGTGACCGCGGAAGTCGGTGTACTTGCCCACGCGCTCGACCAGCGACATCGGGATCGGCGGGATGCCCTGCGCCAGCAGGTTGCTGTTCGGTGCGAGCACTGGCGCCGACGGTGACGTGGCGCAGGCCCCGAGCAACAGCGCCGAAGAAAGCAGGATCGCCTTCACAGCGAGGCCTCGAGCATTTGCCGGTAGTCGTCGCGGGTGGCGATGCGCGGGCTGGTCTTGTGGCAATGGTCGGCCACTGCGCCGTCGATGATGCGCTCGAACAGATCGCGCGTGACGCCCATCGCGGCCAGGCCCGCCGGCATTCCGAGGCGGGCGTTGATATCGCGCAGGGCGTCGGCCACATCGCTGCCGCTCTCCAGGCCGATGGCATGCGCGATGCGTTGCAGGCGTCTCTCGCGCTGCATTGATTCAGCGCCGGCGTTGAAGCGGATCACCGCCGGCAGGAAAACCGCGTTGAGCGTGCCGTGGTGCAGCTTCGGGTTCACGCCGCCGAGGCTGTGCGACAGCGAATGCACGCAACCCAGCCCTTTCTGAAATGCCATCGCGCCTTGCATGCTCGCGCTCAACATCTGCCAGCGCGCGTACATGTCGTTGCCGTCGCGCGTGGCGCGCTCGATGTGCGCCCAACCGCGCTGCAAACCGTCGAGCGCGATGCCGTCGGCGGGCGGGTTCACGGCCGGCGCCATGAAGGTTTCCAGGCAATGCGCAATCGCGTCCATGCCGGTGGCCGCGGTCAGCAGCGGCGGCAGGCCGCGTGTCAGCTCGGGGTCGAGCAGGGCGCTCCTGGGCACCAGGTGCCAGCTGTGAAAGCCGAGCTTGCGGCCGTCGTCGACGATGACGATCGCACCGCGCGCCACCTCGCTGCCGGTGCCGGCCGTCGTCGGCACCGCAATCAGCGGCAGCACGCGCTCGCTGATCTTCGCGCTCCCGCCTTCGATCGTGGCGTAGGTTTTCAGCGCGCCGTCGTGCGTGGCGGCGATCGCCAGGCCCTTCGCGAGATCGATGGAAGAACCACCGCCGACAGCGACGAGGCCGTCGCAGCGCTCGGCGTCGAAGACGCGCGCTGCGGCACGCACCGCGGCCTCGGTCGGGTTCGACGGTGTGCCGTCGAACACTGCGTGCGGCATGTCGCCCAATGCGCCGAGCGCCTTGTCGAGCACGCCTGCTGCGCGCACGCCCGCGTCGGTGACGACGAGCGGCTTGCGCAGCCCGATGCGCTCGCATTCGCCGCGCAGCAGCTGCACGACGCCCGGGTCGAGATGGATCTGCGTGAGGTACTGGATGTGTGCCATGCCGCCAGTATCCTCAATGCCGCGATGACCCCACCGACCCACTTGCTGACGCCGGCGATGAGCGGCGTGCTCGAGCGCATCCGCCGCGCCGGCCGCCCGCCGTTCCATGCGATGACGCCGACCGAAGCGCGTGCCGCCTACGTCGCCGGTGCCGAAGTGCTGGAGCCGCCGCGCGCTGTGCTGGCGCGCGTCGAAGACATCACGGTGGCCGGCCTGCCAGCGCGCCTGTATGCGCCGTCACGCGACGTGCTGCCGACGCTGCTCTACCTGCACGGCGGCGGCTTCGTCATCGGCGGGCTGGAAACGCACGACAGCCTGTGCCGGCAGCTCGCCCGGCGCAGTGGCGGTGCGGTGATCGCGCTCGACTACCGCCTGGCCCCGGAGCACCGCTTCCCCGCAGCCCAGGACGATGCGTGGGCGGCACTGCGCTGGCTGGCCGAACACGGCGCTGCGCTCGGCCTCGACACGCAACGCCTGGCCGTCGGCGGCGACAGCGCGGGCGGCACGCTCGCCGCGGTGTGTGCCATCCAGGCGCGCGATCACCGCCTGCCGCTGGCGCTGCAACTGCTGATCACGCCCGGCACGGCCGCGTTGGCCACGCATGCCTCGCGCCACCTGTTCGCCAACGGCTTTCTGCTCGATGCAACGACGATCGACTGGTTCTTCGAGCAGACGATCGATCGTTCGCAGCGCCACGACTGGCGTTTCGCGCCGCTCGAAGCCGACGACCTCGGCAGCGGCGCTCCCGCCTGCGTGATGCTGGCCGAGTGCGATCCGCTGGTCGATGAGGGCATCGCCTACGCCGACAAGCTGCGCGCGGCCGGCGTGCCGGTGCAACTCGATCTGGCGCGCGGCATGACGCACGACTTCATCAAAATGGGCCGCGTGCTGAAAGAGGCCGCGCACGCCCAACAATTCGCAGCCGATGCCCTGATCGACGCCTGGAGACACCCGACATGACCACCGACACCGCCGCGCCGTTGCGCAAGGACTTCCGCTTCGCCGAGCGCCATCGCGTGCGCTGGGCCGAGGTCGACATGCAGCACATCGTCTTCAACGCCCACTACCTGATGTACTTCGACACCGCGGTGGCCGGCTACTGGCGCGCCATGGCGATGCCCTACCACGAGACGATGCAGGCCGTGCAGGGCGACTTCTACGCGCGCAAGGCGACGCTCGAGTACGAAGCCTCGGCGCGCTACGACGAGCAGTTGCACACGGGGGTGCGCTGCGCGCGCATCGGCAACTCGTCGCTGCTGCTGCAATGCGCCGTGTTCCGCGACGAGCAGCGCCTCGTTCAAGGCGAACTGGTCTATGTTTTCGCCGACCCGAAGACGCAGACCTCGCAGCCGGTGCCGCCGCCGCTGCGCGAATGGTTCACCGCCTTCGAGCGCGGCGAGCCGATGGTGGACGTGAAGCGCGGCGACTGGACCACGCTCGGCGCTATCGCTGCACCGATCCGCCGCGCCGTCTTCACGCAGGAGCAGGGCATCGACGCCGCGCTCGACGAAGACGGCGCCGATGGCGAGGCGGTGCACGTCGTTGCCGTCAACCGCATCGGCGCCGTGCTCGGCACCGGGCGCCTGACTCGCGCGCACGACGGCGTCGGCAAGGTCGGCCGCATGGCGGTGGTGGCGTCGTTGCGCGGCTCGTCCGTGGGCCGGCAGATGCTCGATGCGCTCGTCACCGCGGCGCGCCAGCGCGGCGACCGCGGCGTGATGCTGCATGCGCAGGCCAGCGCGGTCGGCTTCTATCGGCGCCTGGGCTGGCAGCCGCACGGCGCGGCGTTCGAGGAGGTCGGCATCGTGCACCAGGAGATGACGCTGCCGCTCACGTGACGGGCGGGCGATGACCGGGCTGCGGCCAGCGTTGCAGCGTCACGCGGCGCTCGTGGGTGGTGCGGCCCGAGGCGTCGTGCGTGCGTTCGATGACGTCGAGCTGCCAGCCGTCATTGCGGCGCTCACCGAGCACGACCGTGCTGCAGCGCGTGCCGTAGCGGCCGTCCGGCGTGGTGATGAAGATCGGCGACAGCAGGCGTTCGCGAGCCAGGCCGATGCCGGTGTCGGGCAGGTCGGCGTCGTCGGCAACGTGGCGATCGTCGAGCAGCGAGAAAAGGCGCGCTTCGAGCCCGGCATCGTCGCCACGCAGCGCTTGCGCCAGCGCTGCCGACAAGCGCCGCACCTTCGGCCAGGGCTCGTTCAGCGCCGCGTTGGAAAGCGCGTGCACGCCGGCCGTGAGCGGGGTGGCCGGCTGGCGATCGCTGCGCCACCACCAGCGGCCGCTCTGCAGATCGCCGCCGATCAGATTGAACGGGTTGTGGCCTCGCGCCGTCGGCTCGATGCCTTGCAGCCAGGCGGTGACGAGTTCGCCGCGCGACGGCGCGTCCGCGCGATGCCGCGGCAGGTCGCGCACATTGGTCAGCATGCCGACGCGGCCCTGCTCCGACAGCGCCATCCACGTGCCGCCGGCCGAGAGGTCGCGGCCACCCAGCAGCCACGGCGCGTCGGGCGCAGAGCGCCACCAGTCGAGCGGCGCGGCGGGACGCTCGAAAAACTCGTCGCGATTGGCGGCGATGACGAGCGAAAAGCGCGGGTGCGCGCCGATCGCCAGGCCGATCAGGCACACGGCTCGAAGACTTCGACGTGACGCTCGCCGACGAGCCATGGTTGCAGGCGCACGCCAGCCTCACGCTCGATGCGTTGCTGCCACGCAGCGCTCACCCCTTGCGCGCCAACGTGCACTTCCATCAGCGTGACATCACCGCTGTCGTCGGCGCGCCGCAGCAAGTCGCATTGCAAGCCCGGCATCATCGACTCCCACGCCGCATGCAACTCGCGCAACGTGGCCACCACCGCCGCCTCGTTCTCGCGCGCGACGCGAAAGTAGGTGTAGAGCCGGCGCGAACTCACGCCGTGGCTTCGAGCGGCACCGCGTAGGTCATGTCGGCGCGGCTGAGCTGCGGGCCGTCCGCGGCGCCGAGGTGCAGCGTGCCGCCGTCGAGCGCGGCCAGCTTGATTTCGGCCAGCAGCAGATGGCGGCCTTGCCACGACGCTGCATTGGCCACCATGCCGGCCGGCTGCTCGCGGTCGGCGCTGTGAAAGATCTCCTGCGCCGGCGTCGCCGCCAGCGGCGATTCGAAGACGAAGGCGCGCCGCTTCACCGTGCCGCGGTACTGGCTGCGTGCAACCACCTCCTGGCCGGGATAACAGCCCTTCTGAAAATTGACGCCGCCGACGACTTCGAAGTTCACCATCTGCGGCACGAACTGTTCGGCCGTCGCGGCGACGATGCGCGGCACGCCGCTGGCCACTTCGAGCCACGACCAGGCGTCGGCATCGAGTGCGGGCAGGGCAGGGGACGCGCCTGTGCGCAGCGCGCGCGCCGTGCCACGCACCGGTGGCAGGCCGACCAGGCCGTCGGCGCAGCGCCACGCAGCCACCGTGGCCGCCGCACCGGCCACGCCCTGCAACACCAGCTCGGCGCTGGCATCGCTCAGCTTGCACTTGGTGCGCAGCACGAACATCGACAAGCGCTTCAGCACCGCGGGCAACACATCGGCGCTGCACGCCATCAGCACTTCTTCCGGCGCCGGACGCCAGACGATGAAGCTGGCCAGCAGGCGGCCTTTGGCCGAGCACCAGCCGGCGAGCGTGGCGCGCTGGGCGTCCAGGCCGAGCACGTCCTGCGTCAATTGACTTTGCAGGAAGCTCGCCGCATCGGCGCCTGCGGCGCGAATCACGCCCCAGTCGGGCAGCGGCGTCGCGCCGTTGAGATCAGTCGTCACGTTGGCATTCATGTGCTGATTATCATGACGTGTGATCGACCCAGGAGACTCATGGTGATGCGGCTGCTGCGCTGGCTGGTGCTGCTTGTCGTGCTGGCCGCGGCGGGCAGCGCCGCGGCGGCGTGGTGGTGGTTGCAGCGGCCGTTGCCGCTGGCAGCGGACGCGGTCGAAGTGTCCATTGCACCGGGCACCTCGCCGCGCACGGTGGCCGAGAAGTGGGTGCAGGCCGGTGTACAGACGCCGTCCGAGGCCTTGTGGTTGTACTTCCGCTTCTCCGGCAAGGCGCCGCAGATGCGCGCCGGCAACTACAGCATCGAGCGCGGCATCACGCCGCCGCAGTTGCTCGAGCGCATGTTGAAGGGCGAGTCGGTGATGGAGGTCGTGCGCATCACCGAGGGCTGGACCTTCAAACAGATGCGCGAGGCACTGGCGCAGGCGCCAGCGCTGAAGGCCACGACGAAAGACATGAGCGACGAGCAGATCATGGCCGCGCTCGGCCTGCCCAATGTACCGGCGGAAGGGCGCTTCTTTCCCGACACCTACCACTACAGCCGCGGCGCCACCGACATGACGGTGCTGCGCGCGGCGCAGCAGATGCTGCAGAAACGGCTCGACGCGGCCTGGGCCGAGCGGGCCCAGGACGTGCCGCTGAAGTCGATCGACGAGGCGCTGATCCTGGCCTCGATCGTCGAGAAGGAAACCGGCCTCGAAGCCGACCGGACGAAAGTCTCCGGCGTGTTCAACAACCGCCTGCGCATTGGCATGCCGCTGCAGACTGACCCGACGGTGATCTACGGCCTGGGCGCGTCGTTCGACGGCAACCTGCGCAAGAAGGATCTGCAGACCGACACGCCGTACAACACCTACACGAGGAAGGGCCTGCCGCCGACGCCGATCGCGCTGCCCGGCGGCAACTCGATCAAGGCGGCGTTGCAGCCGGCGCAGACGAAGGCGCTGTACTTCGTTGCTCGCGGTGACGGCTCGAGCGTGTTCTCCGAGAACCTCGCCGATCACAATCGCGCCGTGAATCAGTTCCAGCGCGGCAAGTAGTCGTGAAGGGCCGCTTCATCACCTTCGAAGGCATCGACGGCGCCGGCAAGTCGTCGCACATCGAGCCGCTGGCGGCGTGGCTGCGCGAGCGTGGTCACGCGGCGCTGGTGACGCGCGAGCCGGGCGGCACGCCGCTGGCCGAGACACTGCGCGAGTTGGTGTTGCACCAGCCGATGGACGCGCTGACCGAATCGCTGCTGGTCTTCGCCGCGCGTCGCGATCACTTGTTGAAGTCGATCCAGCCCGCGCTCGACGCGGGGACAACGGTGCTGTGCGACCGCTTCACCGATGCCACGTTCGCTTACCAGGGCGGCGGCCGGCGCTTCGACTTGAAGACGCTGGCGCAACTCGAAGCGATGGTGCACCCCGGTCTGCAGCCCGACCTGACGCTGTGGTTCGACCTGCCGGCCGCAATGGCCGCGCAGCGCCGCGCGGCGGTGAGGGCGGCCGACCGCTTCGAGGCCGAGAGCACGGCCTTCTTCGAACGCGTGCAGGCCGGCTACGCGGCGCGTGCGGCAGCTCAACCGGATCGCTTCACGCGCATCGATGCGTCGCCGTCACAGCCCGAGGTGTGGACGCAGGTCTGCGCTGCCGTGCAGGCGCTGTTGCGATGAGCGGCGCAGCCTGGCCCACCTGGCTCGACGAGCCGCTGGCACGCGGCCTGGCGATGCGTGCGCACGCGCTGCTGCTGCACGCGCCGGGCGCGCTCGGCCAGTTCGATCTGGCGATGGCGCTGGCCCGCGCCTGGTTGTGCGAAGCGCCCAAGGACGGCCGCGCCTGCGGCAACTGCACCGCCTGCCACCTGATGGCCGCGCGTTCGCATCCGGACTTCCATCTGCTGCTGCCCGATGCCTTGCGCGCGCCGCTCGGCTGGAGCCGCAACGACGCCGAGACCGCCGACGACGGCGAAGGCAAGAGCAAGGCCAAGCCGAGCCGCGAGATCAGAATAGACGCGCTGCGTGCCGCCATCGATTGGAGCCAACGCACGAGCGCACGCTGCGGCGCCAAGGTGCTCGTCATCCACCCGGCGCCGGCGATGAACGCGGTGACCGCCAACGCGCTGCTGAAGACGCTCGAAGAGCCGCCGGGCCGGTTGCGCCTGCTGCTCACCGCCGACGATCCCGAGTCGCTGCTGCCCACGGTGCGCAGCCGTTGTCAGCGCTTGGCCTTGACGCCGCCGACCGCTGCCCAGGGGCAGGCTTGGCTCGCAGGGCAGGGCGTGGCAGGTACCGAGGTGCTGTTGGCCGCGGCCGGTGGTCAGGCGCAAGCCGCGCTGGCGCTGCACGAGGAGGGCATCAGCGCCGCAGCATGGTCCGAGGTGCCCGACGCCGTGCGCCGCGGCCACGGCGACGCGCTCAGTGCGTGGCCGGTGCCGCGCGTGGTTGATGCGCTGCACAAGCTTTGCCATGACCTGTTGACGCTGCAAGCCGGCGGCGCGCCCCGCTTTTTCAGCGCCGCGGCGTTGGCGCCTGCCGCGCGTCCCGCGCTGCCGCCGCTGGCAGCACTCGTCGCTTGGCAGAAGGAGTTGTTGCGCGCAGCACGGCACGATGAACACCCTTGGCATGCGCCGCTGCGCGTCGAGGCGCTGACGGCACAGGCCGCGGCGCTGTGGCAAACGACACGGGTTGCAGCACCCGGTCGGGGTGGGGCATTGGCTACACTGCCTGGCAGATGAGCACTGCAGCCACCCCCCGCACCCAGCCCGGCGCACTCACGGGGCCCAACGCATCGCGGCCGAGCGTCATCCAGCTCGTCTTCCGCGAAAAGGGCGCGCTGTATGCCGCCTACATCCCGCTGTTCGCCGAAGGCGGCCTGTTCGTGCCGACGACTCGCGACTACCGTCTCGGCGACGACATCTACCTGCTGCTTTCACTGCCCGACGACAACCAGCGCTACCCGGTGGCGGGCAAGGTCGGCTGGATCACTCCGGCCAACGCCTCGGGCGGGCGCACGCAGGGCGTCGGCGTGCGTTTTCCCAACGACGAAAAAACGCGGCTGCTCAAGCTGCGCATCGAAGAGATCCTCGGCACGAGCATCCAGTCGGCCAAGCCGACGCAGACGATCTAGCTTCAACACGAACTAGACTCGGCGCGGTTCACGGACAACCGCGCACGATGTACGTCGATTCTCACTGCCATCTCACCTTCGAAGGCCTGGCCGATCGCATCGGCGATGTGCGCGCCGCGATGGCCGAAGCCCAGGTCGATCGCGCGCTCGTCATCTGCACGACGCTCGAAGAGTTCCCTCGCGTGCATGCGCTGGCCACGGCTTACGACAACTTCTGGTGCAGCGCCGGCGTGCACCCGGACAACGAGGACGTGCGCGAGCAGTCGCTCGAAGATTTGCTCGAACTCGCAGCCAAGCCGCGCGTCGTCGCCATCGGCGAAACCGGCCTGGACTACTACCGCCTGAACGGCCGCAGCATCGACGACATGGCCTGGCAGCGCGAGCGCTTTCGCGTCCACATTCGCGCCTCACGCGCCACCGACAAGCCGCTCGTGATCCACACGCGCAGTGCCAGCGCCGACACGCTGGCGATCCTGCGCGAGGAGGGCGGTGCGAGCGGTGTCTTCCACTGCTTCACCGAAACGGCCGAAGTCGCGCGGGCGGCGCTCGACCTGGGGTTCTACATCTCGTTCTCCGGCATCGTCACCTTCCGCAATGCCGAAGACCTGCGCGACGTGGCGCGCTTCGTGCCGCAGGACCGGCTGCTGATCGAAACCGACAGCCCGTATCTGGCTCCCGTGCCGTTCCGCGGCCAGACCAACCAGCCGGCTTACGTGACGCACGTCGGCGCGGCGGTGGCGGCGCTGCGCGGCGTCACGCCCGAGGCCCTGGCCCGCGCCACCAGCGCCAATTTCGAGCGCCTCTTTGAAGTTGAAGCTGCATGAGAATCTGCTTTCGATATCTTCTCTATCTGTTTTTCATCATTGGTTTTTCTTCGAGCCACGCTGGCTCGTACGAAGACTTCTTCACGGCCATCAACCGGGACGACGATCGGGCCGTGGCAAGCCTGCTGGCACGCGGCTTCGACCCCAATTCGCGCGATCCCAAAGGTCAGACGGGCCTGATCCTGGCGATGCGTGACCAGGCGGCGCGGGTGGCCGAGGCACTGTGGAAGAGCCCGGCACTCGAGGTCGACGCGCAGAACGCCAGCGGCGAAACCGCGCTGATGATGGCTGCGCTGCGCGGCCAAGTGGCGTGGATGCAGCGCTTGCTCGATCGCGGCGCGATGGTGCACAAGGAAGGCTGGTCGCCGATCCACTACGCGGCCACCGGCCCGGAAGTGAAGGCCGTGGCCTTGCTGCTCGAGCGTGGCGCGCCGATCGAAGCCCTGAGCCCCGACAAGAACACGCCGCTGATGATGGCTGCGCGCTACGGCGCCGAGGGCAGCGTCGATCTGCTGCTGTCGCGCGGCGCAGCGGCCGCAGCGACGAACAGCCGCAACCTCGATGCGGCCGATCTGGCGCGCGCCGCGGGCCGCGACTACCTGGTCGAACGTTTGCAGAAAAGCGTGAAGCGTTAGCGTGTATTTCTTCGCCCGCGGCGCGGCATTGCAAGACGCTGATACTGTTCGCGCGCGACCTCAGTGCCTAGAGTGAATGTGTGCCCGCCGGCATCTACATACAAGGAACTCTCGTCATGCACGCTGTCCCTCAGATCGCCAATCCCTTCGCCTTGTTGACCGACCCGGAAGCGATCTTTCGCGCCGTGGAGGAAGCGTCGCCGCGACTCGAAAGCCTGAACCGCCGCATCTGCCGTCCGCTCGATCGCGCGCACCGCGACGGCAACGGCGAAGGCCAGGATGCAGCCGCGCACGACGCCGTCATCGAGCGTGAAGCGGAGCGCTTGTCGAGCCGCTATTTCGATTGATGCGGTCCTTGTAGTACTGATCACGATGTATATGCCGCAGCGCACTCGTGCACAGCGGTTATCCACAGGAGACCGGCGCGGTAGGGCTTGATGAGCAGGACGGCCCCGAACCAGAGCAGCGCCGAACGATGCCAGGGCATCGGCCAACCCTTGCCACTGCCGTCAGTGGTTGTTCTGTCGAATGACCGGTCGATGAGCCAGCGCGACAGCCGGTGAGGGCGCTCGAACCACCGCTCATGGAAGCGCTGCATGGCACTCAGGAGGCGCTGCTGCGGCCATGACAGTGCTTCCACTTGACCGGGTGGAACAAACGATCGCGAGCCCCGCAGGGGCAAGGATCCGCACGACTCTTCGGCGCGCGCCAGGTCGGCGTAACAGTGGCCAGGGGCGGGGTGGACGTGGCCCCGGCGGGCGGCGCTGGCGATGCGTTCGGCGCGGGCGCGGCCGAGGCGACGACGGAGCGCTTGGTACGCGCGGAGGTCCGACCATCCAGGTAATCCCGAAGGGCCACCGCCGCCAGGGCGTTCAGCGAGATGCCCAGGCGCGCGGCGTAGCCGTCCGCCTCGGTCTTGAGATCGGCCGGTAGCCGCAAGGTCGTTGCCATCGTCGGATGGTAGCAAGTTGGCGTCATGTTTCATGGCTTCCTCGTGTCCGGTTTTCCCTATGAAGGGCGCCGCAGTCGGCCCACTTACGGTGAGTTGTGTCCTGTAGATAAATCTAGGCCGGCGGCCTTCGGCCGCCGCCCGGCTTCGCCGGTCGGGCGGAGCCCGGCCGTCGCCCCTGGGGGGCCTGCGGCACCCCCTGGGTCGACGTCCAGACCCCGCCCGGCCTCTTCGGAGCCGGGTGGCGGTTCGAGGGCGCGAGGCCAGGAATTCAGCTCTTCATGGCGCGCAGCGAGACCCGGTGACAGGCCATCGACGTGACCCGCGGGGTTGCTCAGTGCCATGCAGGCATCGCCGCCGCTGGCTTGAAGTGAAGGACAAGGGCTAACCACTTGGGGCGTTCCGCCCCGGTCCCCTGACTCGACAAGCGGCGCGTTTGCCGACGCGAAGTGACCGACGCGCTGAAGATGCTCGACCTGACCCGCCAGCTGCGCGATCCGGTCGTTCAGGCCGCGCACCAACGCCACCGCCATCACCGCATCGTTGGTGGCCTGCGTGTGCACCGCCGAGCGACCCCACCGGGTCAGCCAGAACAACGCCAGCATGACCACCCGAGGCGCATGCCCGGCCTGGTGGTACCGATAGACCGAGCGTTCGCTGACGCCGAGGACCCGAGCAACCCGGCGCACCGGCGGGCGCCCGAGGTCATCCAAAATCGTCTGCCAATATGGCAGCGAGGCGGGCGCCTGCTCGATACTGAAAAGCTGCGGCGTCATAGTGCGCCGTCCCGATCAACTCCTTTGCCTACTGACCACGATGTATATTATGTCAACTATATCGTTGTTGATGCTGTCGATTGTTTTCGGTGGTCTGATCTTTTAGTTGCCGTGCGCGGCGCCCGCCGCGTCAGCATCACCGCATGCCCAGACGACCGCCCGCTTCCGTTCAGGGTGATCTCTTCGAGGTCGAAGTCCGGCGCGACGAAGCGCCGGTGGCGAAGTCGCCGCTCGACGGCCGTGTTGGCGCTGCGCTGGTCGATGAGATGACGCGCGAGCTGGCCGGCCGGCTCCAAGCGGCTTTCGGCCAGCGTCTTCACCTCGGCACGTCGTCCTGGTACTTCCCGGGCTGGGCCGGCTTGGTATGGGACCAGCGGCCCTACAGCGAGTCCGATCTTTCACGTCACGGCTTGGCCGCTTATGCGCGCCATGCGCTGCTGCGCACCGTCAGCCTCGACCGGACGTTCTACCGCGCCATCAATGCGGCCACGTACGCCGGTCTGGCCCGGCAAACCGCCGACGACTTTCGCTTCGTCGTCAAGGCGCCTGCCGAGATCACCGACGCCGTGCTGCGTGTCACCGATAGCGGCGCGCCGTTGCAGGACAACCCGTTTTTCCTCGATGCGCGGCGAGCGTTGGCACTCGTGGTCCAGCCAGCCGTGGAAGGGCTCGGCGACAAGCTCGGTGCGCTGGTGTTCCAGATCTCGCCGCTGCCTGCCTCGTGGCTGCGCAACGGCAACGCCCTGCTCGACCGCTTCGGTGCGCTGTGGCGCGCGGTCGTGCCAGCGATGCCTTCCAGCGCGCTCACAGCCCTCGAGTTGCGTGACGCGCGCATGTTGACGCCGCGCTTGATGGCGCATCTGGCGCAGCATGGTGTTCGCTACTGCGTCGGCCTGCACGACCGCATGCCGCCCGCTGCGAGCCAGATGCAGGCGGCGCATGCCGCAGGGGCCGGCGACTTCATCTGCCGCTGGAACCTGCACCAGGGCCTGCGCTACAACCAGGCCAAGGCGCAGTGGGCGCCGTTCGATCGCCTGCAGGCGCCCGATGTGCAAACGCGCGAGGCCTTGGCGCGGGCTGTCGTTGCCGCGCTGGCCGAGGGCCATCGGGCCTTCGTCACCATCAACAACAAGGCCGAAGGGTCGGCGCCGCTGTCGGTGATCGAGCTGGCCAAGGCGATCCTGCGCGAGGCCGGCGTGGCTGCGTCGGCGCCCTGCTCCGTCAACCCTTGACCGCGCCGGCGGTCAGGCCGGTGATGATCTGCCGCGCGGCGACGAAGGTGAAGATCAATGGCGGGATGGCGATCAGCGAGCCCATCGCCATGACGCGGCCCCAATCGACGCCGATGTCGGTGATGAACAGCGACGCCGCGACCGGCAGCGTGCGCGTGCCGCGGTCGGTGAGCACGAGCGCCAGGATGAATTCGTTCCAGGCGATGCGAAAGGTGAAGATCGACGCCGCCGCGAGACCCGGCGCCATCAGCGGCAGCAGCACCTTGGTGAAGACGCGCAGCGGCCCACAGCCGTCGATCGCCGCGGCTTCTTCGAGCTCCACCGGCACCTGCAAGACAAAGCCGTAGAGCAGCCAGATCGTGAACGGCAGGTTCACCGCCACGTACAGCAGCACCAAACCCCACAGGCTGTTGACCAGCTTCCATTCGCTCCAGATCATGAACACCGGAATCGCCAGCACCGCCAGCGGCACCGTGCGCAGCAACAGCGTGGTGTAGGCGATGGTCGTGCGGCCCTTGAAGCGAAAGCGCGCCAGGCCATACGCCGCCATGCAGCCGAGCACGAGCGTGATGACGGTCGAGCCGAGGCCGACGACGAGGCTGTTGCCGAGGTAGCGGTCGAGCTTGTCTTCCTGCAGCACCGCACGGTAGTTCTCGAGCGTCGGCATGAACAAAAAATTCAACGGCTCGGCGAAGATCTGCACCTGCTGGCGCAGGCTGGTGGCGAAGATCACCGCGATCGGCGCGATGCACAGCAACGCCAGCACGATCAGCATCGTGTAGTGCGCGGCCACGACTCCCGGCGAGCGTTTCATGACCGCGGGTCGAGCGCCGGGCCGCTCCCAAGCCGACCCGCACCCCCTTGGGGGGTCGATCGACGTACTCGGCGATCGGGGGGCTTCATCTCTGCTCACCCTTCATCGGGTTCGACAAGCGCAATGCGCCCCACGACAACAGCGCCACGACGACGAGCAACAACACGCTGATCGCCGCGGCCACGCCGAGTTGCTGGCCGACGAAGGCTGTCTTGTAGATGTGCAGCGAAAGGATCTCGGTGCTGTCGCCAGGCCCGCCGAACGTCAGCACGTAGATCACTTCGAGCACGCGGAAGGCATCGATCAGCCGCATCATCAGCGTGATCGCGATGACGTGCATCACCATCGGCAGCTTGACCAGAAACGTCTGCTGCCACCAGCGCGCGCCGTCGATGCGCGAAGCCTCGATCACCGAGCTATCGACGTTGGCGAGTGCCGCGATCATCATGATGAAGACGAAGGGCGTCCACTGCCAGACGTCGGCGACGACGATGGCGATGAAGGCCAGCGTCGGGTCGGCCAGCCAGGTCTTCGCGCCGATGCCGAAGACCGCCAACAGCGCGTTGATGAGGCCGAACTGCGCATCGAACATGTAGCGCCAGGCCAGGCCGACGGCGATCGGCGCGATCATCATCGGCAGGATGAACAGCGTGCGAAAGAACGCCATGCCGCGCACCGGGTGCTCGAGCGCGAGCGCCAACGCGATGCCGAGCACCATCTCGGCGCTGACGCAGACGGCGGCGAACAGCAACGTCGTCCACAGGCTCGACCAGACGCGCGGATTTGAAAACGCCGAGACGAAGTTGTCCCAGCCAACCCAGCGCGCGCTGCTCCATGGCGTGCCCATGTTCCAGTCGTAGCCGGCGAGTTGAAACGCCGACAGCACCGGGTACAGGCAGGCCGCGGCCATCACGAGAACGGCCGGGCCGACGAAGAGAGCGGGCGCCCAGCGCGGCGTTCTCATCAGACTTTGTAGCCGGCCTCGCGCATGATCTGCGTGACCTGCGGCACCAGGCCGTTCAACGCATCTTCAGCACTCTTCTTGCCGGTCAACGCCTCCGAGATGCCCACGCCGAGCGCCTGGACGTTGATCTTGTCCCACACCGAGATGATCGGCCGCCAATCGGGGTTCGAGTACTTCAGCGCTTCTTTGAAGACGATGAACTCCGGGTACTGGCGCACGAGCTCGGCATCACCCATCGTCGAGTTGCGCATCGGCGCGCCACCGAGTTTGGTGACGGCCTTGTCTTGCGCCTTGCTCGTCAGCCATTGCAGCAGCAGGAAGCCGGCGTCGGCGTTCTTCGCGTTCTTCGGAATCGTCAAGCCGAGGCCGCCGGATTGCGATGCGCGGCGCGTGCCGGCCGGGTGCAGCGCCCAACTCACCTTGTCCACCACCTTGCTGCGCGCCGGGTCGCTGATGACGCTGGCCAGCGAGGTCGAGTCCAGGTACATCGCCGCCTGGCCTTGGAGGAACGCGGTGTTGGCTTCGCCCTGTCCATAACCCGCGATGCCGGCGGGACCGGTGGCCACCACCTCCTGCAAAAATTTCAGCGCCGCGATGCCCTGCGCATCGTTGAAGCGCGGCTTCCACTTCGCATCGAAGACGCTGCCGCCGAGCGGGTTCAGGTGCAGCAGCCACGCATGCACGCACTGGTGGCCGGCCTGGCCGCGCGACGTCAGCGCACCGATGCCCTCCTTGTCCTTCAGCACGCGCAGCAACTTGGCGAACTGCTCGTAGTTCTCCGGCGGCTTCAGGTCGTGCTTGGCGAAGATGTCGCGCCGGTAGGCGAGCACCGAGGTCTCGGCGCCGTAAGGCAGGCCGTAGAGCTTGGCGCCGGGGCCGGCGAGGTAGTCTTTCGGCCCGCCGACCAGGCCCAGGTTCTCAAGGTAGATCGGAATAATGTCCTTCATGTCGTAGGACGGATCGGCCAGCGCCGCATTGGCGAAGAAAGGCTCCAGCGGCTGCACCAGGTTCTTCGACACGTACTCGGTCTTCCACATCACGATGTAGCAGGCCAGGTCGTAGTCGCCCTGCGGCTTGGCCATTTCGAGCAACTGCTTTTCTTTCAAGCGGCCGATGGCGAGCTTGTCGAGCTCGACCTTGATGCCCGTCTCCTTGGTGAACTCGGGCAGCAGTTTGGTCATCGCGTCGTAGTGCGGATGCGCGGGCACGTTCATGACGACGGTCTTGCCGACGTACTTGGCGTAGCGGTTCTGCGCCCGCGCGCCTGAAAAAGGCAGTGCGGCACCGAAGACGGTGATGGCGCCGGCGTTGACGAGGTTTCTGCGTTTCATCGTGGGTCTCCGTTGAAGTTTCAGAAGTCAGATCCGGGCCGCAGCGCTTGTCCGCTGCCGGCGTCGAACACATGCAATCGATCCGGCGGCACGTCGAATCCGAGCTCGCTGTGCAGCAGGCCGTGCGCATCGCCGGGCACGGTGGCGGTGAGGCGCAGGCCGGAGTCGCCTAACGTGCCGACGAGCTGGCTTTCGGTGCCGAGGTACTCGCACACCGCAACGCGAAGGCGCAATGCGCCTTGCGCCGACAGGCGCACCGCCTGCGGCCGAAAGCCGACGGTGAGCGCGCGGCCGTCGGCGGCGGCGGTTTGCAGCAGCCACTCGGGCGCCGCCAGCACGAAGCCTTCGCCGCGCAACTCGTGCTGCACGAGCCGCGCTTGCAGCAGGTTCATCGTCGGCGTGCCGATGAACGCGGCGACGAAGACGTTGGCCGGCGCCTCGAATACATCGCCCGGCGTGCCGACCTGCTGGATGCGGCCTTTGTCGAAGATCACGATGCGCTTGGCCAACGTCATGGCCTCGACCTGATCGTGCGTCACGTAGACCGTCGTCTTGCCCAGGCGCTCGTGCAACAGCGCGAGCTCGGCGCGCATGTGGCCACGCAACTTCGCATCGAGGTTCGACAGCGGCTCGTCGAACAAAAACACCTGCGGCTCGCGCACGATGGCGCGGCCCATCGCGACGCGCTGGCGCTGGCCGCCGGAAAGCTGGCGGGGAAAGCGCTCAAGAAGTGGCCCAAGGCCGAGAATCTCGGCCGCGCGCTTGACGCGGGCATCGATTTCCTGCTGCGGCGCTTTCCGCAGTTTCATGGAAAAAGCCATATTGGCCGCGACCGTCATGTGCGGATAGAGCGCGTAATTCTGGAACACCATCGCGACGTCGCGTGCCTTCGGCGGCAAATTATTGACGACGCGGTTACCGATGATGATTTCGCCGCCCGTGATGTTTTCGAGCCCGGCGATCATGCGAAGCAGCGTGGATTTCCCGCAGCCGGAAGGCCCGACGAGCACGACGAACTGGCCGTCCTCGATACTCACATTCACGCCATGAAGAATTTCAACCGCGCCGAAAGCCTTGCGGGCTTCTCGAATTTCTACTGACGCCATTCCACCCTGCTCCCCGACATTTCAGTCACGGGCCGGTCTTTTCGCGGCAACCGGCTCTTGTTTTTGCTTGATCTAGGATTGCATATTGGGATGGAGCCTAACGCCAAATCAAGCGCGAAGCTCTTTTTTTCGCTTCAGCCCTATACCGCACTGCAAGGAAGCTCAGCATGACCGCGACAGAACGGCCTGATCTACTACTTACGGGTAAAATGCTTCCGGTAGTCGAGGAAAGTGTCGACAAAAATTTTACCGTCCACCGCCTCGCAACCGCCAAGGATCGTGACGCTTTTCTCGCGGAGGTATCACCGCGCATCCGCGCGATCGCGACCGGCGGCCAACTTTCCGTCACCGCCGCCAAGCTGGAGACAATCCCGCAGCTCG